>JAHLWT010000158.1 GCA_019057775.1 Promethearchaeota archaeon | reverse complement strand
TACAAATAAAGAGTTTTTTTCATTAATTACTCGACCATAAATATTCTTTGACCATAATTTTTTAGGAAAAACCTTTATTTTATCTTCTATTGCGCATTTTTCCCATACATCTTCAGTTAATGATGGTTCCACTAAATTTTCATTTTCGTCTAAGTATCCAAAGATACCGAATTCACTCTTCAAAGTTTTTAAAATAATTGATAAAACTTCACCGAACATTTTTTCATCTGGAACAGTGAGAAAAACGTTTGAGATTTGATTTTTTAACTTTAATTCCTGCTGAGATTTACGCAATGCCATCTCAGATTCTTTTAATCTTTTTTCCACTTCTTTTTGGTCAGAAATGTCTGTAACTATACCATCATATCTTGAAATATTCCCTTTATGATCATAAATAGGTACTCCATGATCTTTAAGAAAAGAACTTTCACCTGTTTCTTTATGAAGTACTCTGTATTCAAGAATATATTCCTTTTCCTGTTTACACATCTCAATGAATTTTTTAAGAGTTGAATCTCGGTCATCGGGATGTATTGATTTTTCCCAGGCCTTAGGATCTTTATAGAAATCTTCTGGAGCAAAACCCGACCAAGCAAACCACTTATTTGACATAAATGTTGTTGTGCCTGTTTCATCAGGTAAAGTTGAATAAATCGCATCAGGAATATTTTCTACTAATTGGCGATATTTTTCTTCAGATTCTTTTAATTTTAGCTCCACCATTTTACGCTCGGTAATATCTCGCCAGATACTGATGATATATCCTCTTTCCTCTTCGTCTACTCTTTCTAAAAGCGAAGCATTTACACTGCTGTATTTAATTGAATCTTTTATTGTCTTTTGAAACATAATGTTTCTTACTTTACCTTGTTTATTTACAGATGTTTCCAATTTAACCCAAGAATCAATAGCATCTCCACTAAATTGTTCAAGCCAGGTAAAAATATTTGTTTCAAGAATTTGTTCTTTCTTATGTCCAATAATATCACAAAAAGCTTCATTAGCGAAAATTATGTTTTGACTTACATCGGTAAGTAAGATTCCATCAGTTGAAGCATGCAATACATTTTCTAAAAATTTTACAGTCTGCTGAGTTTTAAGTTCTTTATCTAATAGAATAGTCATGATAATTTAACCTCTTATTTTAAATTTTTACAATTTTAACAGCACTAAACTTATATTCTGGCTGCTTAGAATGGATGTCATAAACATTATTAGTTAGGGTATTAACCATTTTGCCTTCCCCAATTCCAAGTTCACTTCCATAATGCCAAGGTACAAAAAGTGTTCCTGTGAGGTGCTTATTTGTTAGTCGGACAGGGATTCGTATACATCCTCGGCGTGAAGACACTTTTACTATATCTCCATCAACGATCCCTAAGAGCTTGGCGTCTTCTTGATTCATCTTAACAAAACAATCAGGAGCTCTGTCATTTAGTTCAGGACAACGCCCAGTACGTGTACAAGTGTTAAAGTGATACTTTATTCGACCAGTTATTAGAATAAAAGGATATTCTCTATCGGTTGTCTCAGCGGGATCAGAATATTCACGACTTAATAATGCTGCACGACCATCAATACGGGGAAATCTCCAATCCAAAAATAAACGTTCTGTGCCGGGGTGGTTAAGATTAGGACAAGGTAACTGCAAACCAAAGTTGCCACGTAACCTTTCATATGTAACACCATTCATATCACAAATGGTACCTGTCGTAAATTTCTTCCATTCTTCAAAAACTTCTTCTGAGGTGTTAAAGGAAAATAAGTTTTTGAAACCCATTGCCCGAGCAATTAACCAAATAATTTCATAATCTGGTTTAGCCTTACCAGGGGGTTGAATTATTTTCTCAACGAGTTGTATCCGTCGCTCGGATGATATAAATGTACCTTCTTTTTCACACCATTGTGCGGCCGCTAATACGACATCAGCCAATTGAGTTGTTTCAGTTGGATGAAAAATATCTTGAACAACGAGTAAATCAGCTTTAGCTAAGCCTTCTCTGACCCAACTCGAATTTGGGAGTGAAACTGCAGGATTCGTTGTCATAATCCATAAGAACTTTATATCACCCGAATGAAGTCCTTGAATTATGTCTATAATCGAACGGCCCGGCACTGGTTGAATTTTTTCGACTGGGATACCCCAGAGATCGGCAACTTTCTGTCGATGGTTAGAATTAGTTACTAACCGCATCCCTGGTAGAAGATGAGATAGTGCTCCCACCCATCGATTTCCTAAAGCATTAGCTTCACCAGTGATTGAAAGTGGTCCTCTCCCTGGACCACAAATATTTTTCGTTAATAAAGAAAGATTATGTAATGTATTGTTTTTAAATACTGCTTGAGATGAATGATTATAACCCTGATACCAGAAAGTAAGCATAGCTTTAGCTTTACCAATAAGCCGAGCAGCTTCAATAATTTGATCCTCTGAGCATCCTGTAATTTCAGCAGCTCGCGATACCGGATATTTTTTTAAGTGTTCTTTCAAGCTCTGGAGCCCGGAAGTATAAGTTTCAATAGTCATTTCATCGATAAAGCCTTCTTTTAATAATATATTTGCCAGAGAATTATTTAGAGCAACATCAGTGCCAGGTCGAATTTGTAGATGAATATCTGCTATAGAAGCAATTTTAGTTCGACGTGGATCGACGACAATAATTTTGGCACCATTCTCTATTTTTGCTGCGTTGACACGATGAAATATTACTGGCATTGATATAGACATATTATTGCCTGCTATGAAAAATAAATCTGATTCTTCTATATCAGCATAGCAAGTAGGTGGTGCATCAGCGCCGAGGGTAGAATGGAATCCTGCTGCAGAACTAGCCATACATAGGCGCGTGCTGGATTCGATATTATTAGTGCCAATCGCTCCTTTCATTAGCTTATTCATTAAATAATATTCTTCTATTAAGTTAATTGCTCCGCCATAGATAGCAACAGATTGGGCTCCATACTCTTGAATAATTTCCTTTAATTTCTTAGCGATATAATTGATTACCTCTTTCCAGCTAACAGGTGTAAGTTGTTCACCACGTCGTATCAAAGGGTGTTTCAATCGGTCATTATGAGTAAAAAGTGGCTGATAATTAAGAGGTAGTTCGCAAGTAACCCCACTATTAACGGGATGATCCTTCATACCTCGGATATTTACTACTTTTCCTTGCTCCACTCCAACCATTAACCCACAACCAATGCCACAATAAGGGCATGTTGATTTATGCCATTTAATTGCCATAATAACTCTATTATTTAATATCTCAATGCATTATTCTATACCCTATTTTAAACGTGAAGTAAAAAGAATAAACGAAATGTATTATTTCCAATATATAAATTTTTTTCTTATAAAAAATACATGTAATAGACAATAATGGAAAAAATATTGATAGAAAATCAGATATTTTCTTTATGAGCAACACCCTATGCTTTGTTGTTTATTTGAGATTCCAATTCCGTTATCAACAAATTATATCTTAAGATTATCAATCTCTCCTTTTAGCTTCATTGTTAATTCTTTTTTATTACAGTTTTTTATCAATTACTATTATTAGTTATGAAGATTTAATTATTAGTCTAGCATTTGTAATAACAAAATATTTGTTATTTAAATCTTTATTATAATGAATAGATTTTTATTATAAAAATTATATGTTTATTTGTATGATTTAAAATTAAAATTAATGTTAAATCATTAAATTTCTTTAGTTTTAAATGGTGTTTAGTATGATACAGAACATTTTCATAAGTAAGAACGGGATCTTGCTCACATCGCAAAATTTTGGTAATTGTCATTCTATTGATGTTAATAAAGATTTATTATCAAATTTCTTTACGGCAATTCAAAAATTCTCTATATTAGTTACAGGAAATTCTATAAACTTTATTAACTTTGAAAAGTTGTTTATTTACTTATATGACGACCCGAATGATGAGAGCCTTTTATACATCCTGGTTACTGATTTTGATGACAATCCGATTGAGATCAATTTTAAGATGCATAAGATAGCAAATTTGTTTTATGAGGAATATAGGCAAGATATAAAAAAGTTTAGGGGAGATATTACTCCATTTCAATCGTTTGGAAATACCTTGATAAAAATGAGATTAACATTGAAAAATTGTGGAGGACATTCAACATGTAATAATTGTTCAAGAAATAATAATAAAGCCACTTTACTTAGCGTTATTGAAAAGAATGATATTAAAGTAGATTCTAAATTTTTTGAATTAATAGATAAAAAGACTACATTAGTGATTTAAATTTATAAGGCTTCCTTATTAGACTTTAGTAATAAATTTTATAAAAACTCAGGAATTTATTTGTTTGAATTTCATCAAGAAGCAATACGTGAAGATTTATTAGATTCTAAGTTTTCTCATTCAAATTTATTTCCGGGTTATGCGCACTAAATTCTTCTTTTCCCCAATATTTTTAGAAACTTATGAGATTTTTTATGAGATTAGAATAAGGATTAAATCATTGACATTACAACCAGTTAATCCTGTAATTATTTCACATTGTACAACCTTGAAAAATCTATTTGAGTCATTATTTTTTAAAAACGCGTTGAGATCAATACCAATTTCATCTATTTGATTTAAGACATTATTATCTATTAGAGCCCCCATCGCTTTGCTGTTCCCCTCAATACCATCTAAGTTCACCCCTAAAATTAAAAAATCAGCATCCTTTTTCTTGTCTTTAGCATAATTTAAGAAACTTAATAACATCTCTTGGTTTCTACCACCAATCCCACTCCCCTTTAACGTTACAGTTAATTCCCCCGTTCCTATCAAGGCTAACTTACCATTTTTATCATGTGGAGGTTTCTGCTCGATTTTGCATGATACCATGTTATATAAAGAAATCCCAAATTCTTGTGCTTCTCCTCGTACATCATTTGAGAAAAATTCAATGTTAAAATTATTTAGTTCTAAAAATGAGGTTATCTCTTGTACAGCTGATTTAACACTCCCAATTAAATAGTTATGCACATTAGTAAAGCAGATGTCATGAGGTTTAGGATTTTCCAACTCATGTGTTATTAGTCCTTTCTCTAAATATTTTTTAATAGATGATGGTGTTTCTCTGAAAATTCCATATTTTTTTAAAATATCAAGAGCGTCTTTAAATGTAGTAGTATCGGGAACTGTAGGACCCGACGCTATAGAATCCAAATTATCTCCAATAACATCTGAAATGATTAATGAAATTAGGGTTGCTTTGTTAGAATTGAATAATTTTTTAGCAAGATTACCCCCCTTTAGGTTCGAAATATGCTTTCTAACTGTATTTATTTCCTGAATTGAAGCTCCGGAAGCTAGAAGTAATGAATTAATATTTCGTAAATCTTTCAAAGTAATATCTTCTCTCTCAATTGGAAATGGTAATAAAGCAGAGCCACCACCTGAAATGAGCATGATAATTAAGTCATTGTCATTTGCATTCTCTATAATTTGCATCATCATTTTGGCTCCTCTTAATCCATTTTCATTAGGTATTGGATGAGAAGCATGATTTAGTGAGATTTTACTAATTATATTATTTTCTGGTTTTGCAGTGCCTTCTGGAACATTAATTAATCCCTCATATTCGGTGATATGAGCGTTTACTATGATCCTCTCCAAAGTAAAAGCCATTTCAGCTGTTGCTTTACCACCTCCAATTATATATACTTTTCCGAAATTTTGAAAGTCAAATTCATCATTAAAGATATGTAATTTCGTACTTTCAATTATTACACATTTTTCTATTAAATTCTTAGGCCTTACTGCCGTGATTGATTTTTCAAGGGCTTCTAGAGCAATCTTTCTCAAATATAATTGATTTTCACTCAGACCACTTATGAGAAGTTGTGAAGTATTTTTAATGTACACAAAATTAACCCATCAATTATATTTATCTTTGATAACCTTTTACCAGTAAATATATTATTAGAATAAATTTATTACTTGTTGAATTACTAACTACTTTAATTGAATTTTATATTTCATATCAACACATTATATTTTAGAGTAATTATGTCTGAAAGGATATATGATATTGTTGTTATTGGCGCAGGACCAGGAGGTTATCATGCGGCGATAAGAGCTGCCCAATATGGTGCTAAAGTTGCATTGATTGAAGAGGATAAATTAGGAGGTACTTGTCTTAATTTAGGTTGTATTCCCACCAAAGCCCTATATGCATCTGCTCAATTAATTGAAAAAATAAATAGTTTTGATGAATTCGGTTTAGAGATTAGAGATTATACTCTCAATTTTGAAAAAGCAGTCGAGAGAAAAAATAAGGTTGTTGATGAATTAGTTGGTGGTATAGGTTCTTTAGAAAAAGCTTGGAAAAATGATATTTATCACGGACATGGCAGTATTCTTGGAGGAAACACAACTTCTGGTTTTGAAATCTTGATCGAAGGAGAAGATAACAAGCAAATAAAGGCAAAAAAAGTAATAATTGCTACGGGTTCTTCACCTGCCTTAATCCCTGCCTTTAATATTGATCATCAAAGGATTTTAACTAGTGATGATATACTACAACCAGATTTCAAAACAGTACCTGAGAGATTATTAATTATTGGAGCTGGAATAGTTGGATGTGAATTCGCAAATATTTTTGCCGCATTTGGCAGTAAAGTTACAATGCTAGAGTATCTTGCGTCTCCAATTGCTACAGAAGAACCTATGATAGTGAAGGAATTAATGAAAAAATTTCAGAGATTGGGGATTGAGCTTGTTCTTTCACAAAATGTATTATCTGTAGTTAATACAGGATCATTTGTGAAAGCCACTACATGCACGGCCTCTATTCCGAGAGATCAAATCGAAAGCGCTGAAAAAAGCGTTTTTGAAGCAGACTTATGTTTAGTTTCTATAGGGCGAGTTAAAGAATCAAAAAACTTAGGATTAGAAAAATTGAGGATTGAAACACGACGAGGCTCAATCAAATGTAATAGTAAGACTCTTGAAACGTCGGTAAAGGGTGTCTATGCTATAGGAGATGTCACGGGAGGATTAATGTTAGCTCATGTAGCATACTATGAGGCAGATGTCGTAGTAGCTAATGCTTTAGCCAGTATCGGAGGGTTTCCAGTTAATGCAATAGAAACTGATTACAAAGTAGTACCTGCAACAATATTTACTTCTCCAAATATTGGGTCTGTGGGTTTGAGAAGAAAATCAGCAAAAGATAGGGGTATAGATGTATTAATGGGACAATTTCCGTATAAATCTCTGGGAAAAGCTAAATGTATGGGTGAAGAAGAAGGCTTCCTTATAACCTTAGCAAATAAAGAGGATCTACGAATAATTGGTGCTTCATGCATAGGAGCTGAAGCCCCTGAATTGATATCAGAACTCAGTTTAGCAATGAAAAATGGTTTAACAATACGCGATGTCTCAGAAACGATACATTGCCACCCCACTATATCAGAGATAGTTAATGAAAGTTGTGAAGCTGCTGTAGGAAAAGCAATTCATAAGAAAGGAAGACCTTTACATCTTTAATAAGGTGTTCTGTAAAGCTTTGTTCTAAAAGAGATATACTTATTCCCTATCAATATATTGTACTTTGAAAGAAGATATCTTGTCTCCTTTTATTATTATTTCTCTATATCCTCCAGCCGTATCAGGGTTTTTATAACTCCCTAATCCCAATGCTGGTGTCTGAACCACAAAGGGTCCATTATTTTGTATAGATTTTGCATCAGTAAAGATTTCAGAATAGTTATCATGGTAAATCGCTGCTGGATTTTCAATCTTCTTTAACCTAAATGGAGGGGCATCATAAACACTGGTTTTTATATCTCCAGGATCTGCTAATCTAAATTCTTGGTTATCATGAGTATGTCCGCATAACGTCATTACAGTAAAATTCTTGCAGAATTCGATCAATTTTTCCCAATTAGAAGATACTCCACCGAATTTCACATTAAAAATACCATCGACACGTGCGGCGGAAAGTGGTTTTCCAAGTGTTTTAATTAATGATTCTTTAAATTCGCTTATTTTATTCTTAATAAAGCGTAATCCTTTTTTTTCAAACAACTTTAATTTAAATTTTTTAACACCGGTATTTACAGGTGGGCCGTGTAGAAACAGAAATGTATTTGTATTTTCATTAACTTTGGTACTGATTAGATTTTCAAGATATTTAATCTGTTTAAGTGAAACTCCAGTTACAGAAGGATGACCAGTTATCAAATCTCTAATGTTTCTGAAGGAATCTGAGCCACTGTTCAAAACAATAAACAGATTGTTCCCGAGGGTTAAAGAAAAATCATAAGATGAATTTATTTCTGATAAATATCCTTTTAATGCTAATGAACTCTTAGTTATTGCTGAGATAGGTGAAGCCGAAAATAGTTCATTCAAGGCTATTGCTTCAGACGCATTTAAACCAATTTTCTTGTACATCTCGCCCCAAGTTAAGTCATAATGGAATGGACGATAATCGTGATTTCCCAATGTAGTGAAAATCGGACAATTTAACTCTTCACCTCTAATAACTCCCTTATATTTTTCTTCTGTAGGTATATTTAATATAATCCTCTTAAAAATTTGCCAATTACTTTTTTCATATTTAAAATCTGCTATTTTTCGTAGTTCTTTTGAATATTTACTGAGCACCGCATAATCAATTAGATCCCCTGTTAATACTATAAAGTCCAATTCATTTCTAAGAACTTTTCTATTTGATAATTTTATAAATTTTCTAAATTGATTATTTGGATTAATTAAACGCCGTCGCAATGGTGTTTTAATCTCTGATAACACTTTTTCCGGTAGCTTCTTCTTTTTACTAAACTTTAATTTCTTTTTTATGGTTTTGAAAAAATCATCCGTGCCTTCTTTTAGAGAGGAGTGAGTCCATTTTTTAACTATGCCATATATTCTATCATTTCTTTCTGCCAGATGCAAATCTGTGGCATGGATAAAGGTAAAATCTTTCCATTTCTGTTTAGATATTACGAGGGAGTGATAATTGATTCGGTCATCTCCACAATTAATATCAAACATAACAAATTGTCGTAATTTTAAAAATTTTAGAACTTCTTTACTTAAGGTAAAATCAACCGTAACTTTATAAAACTTGTTTAGGGCTCCAAACACACGATTTTTTACAAGATATTCATGAGGGGTAAATTCCTTAATATCGTGAAGTGGTGTTATTGAAACTCCCTTCACATCTGTTATACTTGGGAGAATAGGGTTAGCTCTATGAAGTCGCGCTTTTAACTTCCTTAATTGGTCAATTCTGCTTTCTGGTTTTGGTGGTTTATAATCTTTATTTTTTTTTTTCTCTTTTTTATACGCTCGTTTTTCTTTCCACCTTGCCCAGAATCCCTTCTCTTTTTTTTTTGGAATTATTTTATATATCCATTTATAGTCAAATAATGGGACAAGAGAGAGTTTTTCTATGATAGATTCTTGGAAGTTTTCTGGATTCGAATGGTTGCTAACATAAAGAAAAATGGTTTGAAAATCTTTACTTTTCAATTTACGATCTATCCCCAGAATTGTGGGTTGTCCCAAGTTTGGACTTATTAGAATGGATTTGTCTGGTCTTTCAATTTCTACTGTAGTCAATTTATATAATTCTTATCTGTATTTATTAAAAACATCATAAATTACAAATTTTTAAACTATTATTTACTAAATAATCGATGTATAAAAATATAATTAAGTCTACACTTTATGAAAGTTTCAAACTTGGAAGTTTGATCAAATGTTTTTGTTAAAGCGATCTGGCTTTTAACCTGCCATAAACATATTTCAAGAGATCTTATCTTCCAAATTATTTTTCCAGATTTGCAAGATTCACGAATATGACATTGTCACCACGTACCACGATGCTTCCAAGGTCTTCATGCTCCTCACGGATGTTTCCTTCATCATCTTGATACTCGAAAAGTTGACTTGTTTCCTCTAAATAGAGATTTAAGTGCTCGTCAAATCCACCAAGGCGTCCTCTAAATAACCTGTTCCGCTTAACTTTAATTAGAATTATCTTATTTATTGAAGATTTTAAATAATCAATAGGCCTATTACTTGGTCGTCGTTCCATCTTATAAACTCGAAAAAAACAATTATAATAAAAAAAACTATTATAACTAGAATTAAAAAATTATAATTAAAACCTTTTGTTTATTTGTTTGTTGATATTGTAGTGATTAATAAATATTCACAAATCATATTTTTATCTGATTATTCTTTATTATGATTATAAGAAATATTTATTAAAAAGGCTCGTGGCCCAGTCTGGATAAGGCGGCAGCCTCCTAAGCTGAAGATCGAGGGTTCAAATCCCTCCGAGCCTGCCATTCCCACTTTTTGAAACTTTTTAAACTATAGTTTTTTATTCAAATTAATGAATAAAAATCATGTGACTACTCTTTCATACCTAAAAGTTGTAGTAAAGCCAAGGTTTCCTAAATTTATAACAAAAATTACGAAAATCTTCATGAGACACGGTTCTGTACCATTATTTAAGATTTTAGGCATAATACTCCGTTTAGGTATTCCTACTAATGGTATAAAGAGATATCCTGAAACTTTTATACAATTAAGTGATGGAACAAAATTAGCTACTGACGTATACATTCCAAAAAAAATATTTAAAAAGAAAGAAAAAGCACCCACAATATTGGTGCGGTTACCGTACTGGAAAGATAGTTTTAGTATCATAGGATATACATTTGCTTCTTATGGATTTGTTACTATACTTCAAGATATAAGAGGAACCGGTCATTCGGAGGGATTTAATTATTATTTATTTACCGAAAGAGAAGATGGATTAGATACTGTAGAATGGATATCGAAACAGTATTGGTATAATGGTAAAATTGGAATGGCCGGAGCAAGCTATTTTGGTATCACTCAATTGGCTTTATCTTGGGATAATAAGTATTTAACTTGTATCTCACCAGCAGTCACCTCTACTTTGAATCTATGGAAAAATAATGGGGGTCTTCAGATTCATGCTTTAACAACTTCTATATATAGAATTATGGTTAATATTGTCTCGCATAAAGATGTCCCTGCTGTTGATACCCTAACAACGTTAATGAAGGAGAGATATTTAAATCCACAATATGCACTGTTCAATGAACCTCTAAAACAGAAAAAAGGTATAACATTATCCCAATTGAAGGGTAAATCTATTAATGATGTTCAAAATCTTTTAATAGCGTTCTTTAATGTTAAAAATTTCAATCCATCATTTCGAAATCACAAATTGTTTTTTCAATTCTTGAACAGTTTTCTGATAACTAATGGGTTAGTAAAAGATACACACAAGATGTCAGGATTTTTGGAGATGGATGCAACTAAATTCTCCCAACCCGCTTTTATGTTAGCTGGGTGGCAAGATATGTTTTTTGAAAAGCAATTAGAAGATTTTTTAGAAATTAAAACTCATGCGAGTGGGAATGCACAAAAGTATTCAAAATTGTTAATTGGAAGTTGGGCTCATGCTGCTGTGGGTCACCCAGAGAGTAGAATCCGTAATGGAGGATTGGGAAGGTTCTATACAGAATTTTTAAACCTAAATTGGCAGCGGTATTGGTTAATGGATAAAAAGGATTCATTTCCAGATATCGATAAACCATCTATTAAATATTGGATTATGGGAAAAAATTCTTGGCGTTATACAGAAGAGTGGCCACCAAATAATATCATATTTAAAAGCCTATTTATTAATTCTTCTGGAAAAGCCAATAGTGTCAAGGGAGATGGCCTTATTTCCACTGAAGAACCAATAGATGAAGTTGAAGATAATTATGATTTTGATCCTATGGATCCTGTAATAACAAAAGGAGGGAGAAATTTAGGGATCTTAAAAGGAGCTCAAGACCAAAGAGATGCTGAAAAGAGAAAAGATGTCTTAGTATATTCTACTGAGCCATTGAGTAAAGGAATCGAAATAACAGGTCCCGTAAAGATGATATTATATTCATCTTCATCCGCTAAAGATACAGATTTCATGGTTAAATTGGTAGATGTATACCCCCGTGGTAAAGCGATAAATATTTTAGATGCTGGTATACGAGCTCGTTTTAGAGAAGGTGAAGAAAATCCGAGTTTAATAGAACCAAATAAAGTTTATAAATATGAGATTGAATTGGGAAACACTTCAAATTATTTCCGGAGAGGGCATGAAATTAGAGTAGAAATCACATCAAGTAATTTCCCCAGATTTGATATAAATTCTAACTTGGGTGGAGAAGGTGAACCAGGAGATTATATTGTGGCAAAACAAAAAATTTATCACACGAAGCAATATCCTAGCCACCTTTTAGTCCCCATTTTGAAAGAATGAGGGTTTAGAAACAATCATGGATGAATTATTAATAGAAACGGTAAAGATCATAAAAGAGCTTCTAGAAAGTAGCAACGACATCTTAAAGATAGAGCAAGTGAAGTTGAGAAGTTTTTCAGAATGTCCCGAGTGTGGTGAAAGAATTAATAATGGATATTTTAAAATCGAAAAACACTCATTAAAACCGATTATAATCTCCTATGAAACGTTTCATAATATGGACACACACTGTATTTATGATAAAGAATATGGAGCAATAGACAAAATTTTGGGAGAATTACTTCAGGAAAATGAAAATAAGAGCTCCCGTGATCAACTTAGCTACAAAGAAATACAGGCTCAGATAAAAACATACAGTTTAGAAGAACTCTTTAATTTCATCAACGAAAAAATTCATGAGTGAACTATTCTAATTTATAAAGCGTGTATGCTCTAGTTTTATATTTTTCAATAATCTCTTTTAATGTAAGGTTGAAATCTCCTTTTTGAATTAGAGCATGAGGGGGATTTTCAAGAGATTCATAAAATGCTTTATATTGGTCCTTAGAAGCGGCAATTGGAAAAAACGGAGTGTTAGGTGGTCTATTAACATACACTTCAAAATCCTCTAAAATTATATCTTTTAAAACAGCTTTTATTCCAGCGGAAGAATTTAGAGCTTCTAGGATAACTTCTTTGAATTTCTTTGTATCTTCAACTGAAATATCTAAAGCAGTATTAACTAGTTGCGTGGGATGTATAGCAATTTCAAAATGAGCTCCGATTTTTGCCAAATATTTAACTAACTCTTTCACTATATAATTTTAATTCGTTCCCAAACCTATTTATGATCTCCCCTAAATTTAAACTATAATCAAAAGGTCCTATCATTTTTCCTTCTTCATTGCTAAGGAAAACATCTTTATGTTTTAATTTTAATTCTTTGAGAATAGGTAAATAAACACTTTTAAATTTCTTCTTCATATTCTCGGGGGATAATGGAATCTTTTTGATTTCTCCACTCTGAACAATCTTTAAAGATAAAAACTCATAACCTTGATTTTCTAAATCTGACATAATCTACAAAAAGTACTAAATTGAAATATCAAATAAATTTAATCATTTTGATGAAAACGTTAAGTTAGACAAGCTTTAAATAATATCAAAACTAAAAAGATCATGCAAAAAAATAGAGGTGAAAAAATGTCAAAAAGAATTTTAAGAGTAAATATGACTAATCTTGAAGCCAAATTTGAAGATTTACCAGAAGATTACGCTGCTTTAGGAGGTCGCGGTATGACGTCAGTAATCGTTGCAAAAGAAGTACCTCCAACTTGTCATCCACTGAGGATTCATAATAAATTGGTATTTGCTCCAGGAATAGTAACTGGGACAAATGCGCCGACATCTGGTCGCATCTCCGTTGGTGGAAAGTCACCATTAACAGGAGGAATTAAAGAGGCTAATGCTGGAACGAGTTTTGCCCAAATGCTCGGAAGAATGAGAATTGGAGCAGTGATTATAGAGGGAAAACATGATGGAAATGATTACTATTTACTTAAGATTACAAAGGATGGAACAGAATTCCTAAATGCTAATAAATGGTCAGGAAAAGGATTATATGGAGTATATAAGGAACTTTTTTCAGAATTCGGAAAAAATGTTGGTATTTGTGGTGTGGGAATTGGGGCTGAACTACTTGGAGCGATGTCTGGAGTTTGTTTTAACGATCCCGAAGGATTACCTAGTAGATATGCTGGTCGAGGTGGTCTTGGTGCAGTCATGGCTTCTAAGGGATTAAAGTTTATTGTAGTCGATGAAACTGGAGCACCTGGAGTAGAAATAGCAAATGAGGAAATATTTAAGAAAGGAACAGCTAAACTTAGAGATGCTTTACTTAACCATGATGTGACAAAACCAGGAGGAGGACTCAATACTTATGGGACAGGAGTATTAGTTAATATTATCAACGAAGCAGGAGGATTACCACATAGAAATTTTTCTAGTGGGCAAGATGATCGAGCAGAAAAAATATCAGGAGAAGCAAAAGCAGAAGAAATTAAGAAGAGAGGAGGAGTTCGTCCTCATTTCTGTAGTCCTGGGTGTATTATTCAATGTTCTGAAGTATGGACGAAACCAGGAGGAGAAGATCCGGTTGGAGTGTTAGAATATGAATCTGTGTGGGCTTTAGGTGCTAATTGTGGTATCTATGATCTAGATATTATAGGGGAACTTAATCGGGCGTGCAACGATCTTGGAGTTGATACAATCGAAGCTGGTACAACTCTTGCAGTTGCAATGGAAGGAGGTTTAATTGAATGGGGAGATGGAAAAGGAGCGTTAGATCTATTGGAAGAAATTCGTAAAAGGACACCTACAGGAAGAATGTTATCTCAAGGAACTGAGATTACTGGTAAAGTATTAGGGGTAACAAGGATTCCAACTTGTAAGGGACAAGGATTTCCGGCATACGATCCCCGTGCAATTAAAGGCATTGGCGTAACTTTTGCAACCACGCCGATGGGGGCAGATCATACTGCTGGTTATGCCATCGCTCCAGAAATTATGGGTGTAGGAGGAAAGTTAGATCCTAAAGATCCGAAAAAAGCTGAAGTATCTCGTAATTTACAACTGGCTACAGCTGCACTTGATGCGGCAGGTTACTGTTTGTTTGTAGCTTTTGCGATCTTAGATATCCCAGAAGGACTAGAGGGTATCGTAGAGTCATTAAATGGTGTTTTAGGAGCAAATTTGACTGTAGATGATGTGCCAAAAATTGGAAAACAAATTATTGATGTAGAATTAGATTTTAATAAGAGAGCGGGATTCACTGCTCTAGATGATAGGCTTCCAGAGTTCATTATGGAAGAAAAATTACCACCACATAATGGAGTATTCGATGTATCCGATGATGAGTTAGATAGTGTATTTTAAATAACAAATTTGTCGAAAAATGCCAATACAATTGAAATTGTTCGGTGATTTAAGGAGAAAGGCACAAGATCAAATTTCTGGAACTTCTTCTTTGAAGTTGAAGGTTGATAATTCAGCATTTAAGAAAGTATTGGATATTTTGAAAAAGTTCTCAATTGAAGAAGAGGAAGTTAGCCACATATTTGTGAATGGGCAATATGCCGGCTTTAAGAAAAACATAAATTCTGGAGATATCGTAGCTTTATTTCCAAAGAATATGGGAGTATTATATAAATGGTATTTTAATAGAGATGAGGATGAATAATAAAAGAACTATCTCAGTTACGGTCAAATTCTTTGCTAATTTAAGGAATTATGGCCCAGATAAGGACGTCTTAACAATCCCAGAAAATAGTAAAATTAGACTACTATTTGATAAGTATAATATTCCTAAGGATAAGAGAAGAGCAATTATCTTAGTTAATGGAAGTCCACATAAAGAGTTAGATACAAGCCTTAATGATGGAGATTTAATCTCAATTTTCCCTCCTATCGGTGGGGGATAACCATCTCAAATTCCAAATTTCTTTTTTTTCTTTAGTTTACCTATTAATATTGTAATCAAATTGCTAAATCATGCTAATTTAGGAGCTCTTTTTGTTTTGGTTACTGCACATTCAATTTTGTTTTTTGAACAGTTTTTATATAATGAGTTCTACCATTTTATCAAAATATTTACTACTTATTAGAATAAATGGAAGGCACAACTGATAAGGATCAAGCAGATCAGAAATCAAGAGCTTCTGAATTATATTATCTGATTGATAACCTGGATGTGGGATTTTTTCAAGTTACATTAGATGGACAAATTGTCAATCATAACCGAGCACATAATGTAATTTTAGGATATGAACCTTCAGAAAGCTTGATTGGTAAAAATGTTGAACAATTTTGGCAGAACCCAAAAGAAAGAGAAATTTATATAGATGCATTATTAAAAAATGATGCTGTAAAAAACTATAGGGTTCTTGCGTTAACTAAAGATGGTAAAAAAATTGTGGTAGAACTAAATTCACGTCTAATTCGAGATGAAACTGGTAACCCAATTAGAATTGATGGAACTTTTAATGATATAACAGAAAAAAATCTCCTTGAAAAAAAAGTTAAAGAATCTGAAGAAAAGTTCCGCAGTTTATTCGATTTTTTTCCTCATTTCATAGGTTTAATGGATATGAACGGAAAATTAGTTGATTGCAACCCCGCAACCAATAAATTTCTATCAAAACACAGAAGAGAAGATATTATTGGACTCAATTTTATTAAAATTTTATCTATATTCGATAAAAATAAAATTCTTATACCAAAATTTGAAAAACTCTTAAAAGAGGTAAAAGAAGGAAGAGAACTAAAAAAATTTGAATTTAAAATAAGTAGATCTGCAGGAGGATTTTTATGGCTTCGAATCGAAGGTTCTTCAATACGAATAAATGACCAGAGATTAATCCAATTTATTATTCAAGATATAACTTCTAGAAAAATTACTGAGGAAAAGTTACAAAAATCTGAAGATAATCTCAAAGGGCGTGTTAAAGAACTCAGTTTCTTATACAAACTATCTAAATTAATCGAAAGTCCATTATTAAGTGAGGAAGCAATTTTACAAGGAACAATTGAATTAATTCCAGAAGGTATTAAATATTCAGAAATAACCTGTGCCCGTATCTCGTTTAAAGCTAAGATCTATTCTTCAATTAATTTTGAGGAATCAAAATGGAAAATATCGACTTCTGAAATGATTGATGAAAACAACCTGATGTTACAGGTTTATTATCTTGAAAATAGACCTTTTTTAAAAGAAGAAAATGATTTGATTAGAGAAATTGGCATTCGATTAAAGACAAGTTTGGAACAAAGAGAAGCTCAAAGGAGATTAAATGAATCTGAAGAAAAATCTCGAGACTTAGTTAATTCTATTTCAGATTTATTACTTGAGGTTGATCTAAAAGGAAAATTTACTTATGCTAGTCCACAAATCTATGATATGTTTGGCTTTACTCCTTCCGAAATTATCAATAAAAGTATGCGTAAATTTATTCATCCTGATGATATACTTAAAGTATTAGAAGCATTGAAAGAAGCTTACCATACGAGAGAAGCCATAACTATCGAATACAGAACTTTACATAAAGATGGTCATTATGTCTATGCCTCAGCGAAAGGATCATTATTAGATAATGATAGATTTTATGGTGTTGTGCGAGATATATCAAAAAGAAAAATTGTAGAACAAGAATTGAGAGAATCTGAAGAAAAGTATAGATTAATATCAGAAACTGCATATGATTTAATTTCAGTTCTTAACAAACAATTTAAATATGAGTATATTAATGAAAGCGCTTTTTACCAACTATTAGGGTATTCAAAAGAAGATGTTTTAGGTCAATCAGCCCTTAAATTGGTTCATCCAGATGATGTTGAGTTAGCAGCTAAATCATTAGTTAATGGTTTTAACGAGGGCATGGGAGAAGCAGAATTAAGATTAAAACATAAAGATGGACACTGGGTATGGTTTGAAGTAAGAGGAAAAACATTTTTAGATAAGAATGGAGATCTAAAGGCATTATTAATTTCGAGAGACTTTTCTGAACGAAAAAGAACTTTAGAAAAATTAAAAGAATCTGAAGAAAGATACCGTTTAATATCTCAAAATGCTGAAGAAAATCTTTTTATCTTTGATATGAATTTAAATTTGATCTACAATGATACAAGCGTTCCTAACATACTTGGTTATTCTTATGAAGAAATGAGAAATTTGAAATTAATCGAATATAACACTCCGGCCTCATTGAAAACTACATTTCAAGCTTACAAGGAAGAATTAGGGAGTGAAAGAAAGAAGATTGGTGATCCAAAGCGCATTCGCACGTTTGAAGTAGAACAAATTCATAAAAATGGTTCCATCTTAAATGTAGAAACAAGATTTACTTTTCTACGTGATGAGAATGGTATAGCAAAAGGAATTTTGGGATTATCAAGAAATATCACTAAGCGGAAACAAGTGGAACAAAAATTAAGAGAATCTGAAGAAAAGTATAGATTAATCTCTGAAACCGCTTATGATTTAATTGGAGTTTTGAATAATAAATTTAAATACGAGTACATTAATGAAGGTGCTCTTAAGCAATTATTAGGATATAAAAAAGGCGAGATTTTGGGTGAATCTGCCCTAAAATTTATCCATCCAGATGATTTAGAGCTTGCAGCTAAATATTTATCAACTAGTTTTAAAAAAGGGGGCGGGGAAGCAGAAGTAAGATTAAAACATAAAAATGGAAGTTGGGTGTGGTTTGAAGTAAGAGGAAAAACGTTTTTAGATAAGGATGGAGAAACAAAAGCATTATTAATCTTAAGAGACTTCACTGAAAGAAAAGAAGCAATGGAAAAGTTGAGAGAATCTGAAGAAAGATACCGTTTAATAATTCAAAATGCTGATGAAAACCTTTTTATCTTTGATATGAATTTAAACTTAATTTACAATGATCCTAATGTACCTAATATACTTGGATATACTAATGATGAAATAAGTAAGTTGAAATTACCAGATTATAATGAGCCTTCCTCATTGAAAACTATGTTAAAGGCTTATAGGGAGGAGTTAAGGAACGAAAGAAAAAAATTAAAGGATCCAATGAGAATTCGTTCTTTTGAAATTGAACAAATCCATAAAAATGGTTCTTTAGTCAATGTTGAAGTAAAGTTTACTTTTTTACGAGATGATAAGGGTATAGCAAAAGGAATTATTAGTATATCACGGGATATTTCCAAGCGTAAACAAGCGGAACAAGAATTAAGAGAATCAGAGAAGAAATACCATGAATCATATAATCGAGCTAATTTTTATAAAGATCTTTTTGCCCATGATATAAACAATATTCTCCAAATTATTACTTCTTCAGCTGAACTTATCTCTATTCAATTGGGTAATTCTGAAAAATCCAAGATGTTAAGAAATCTTACTAAAATTATCAATCAACAAGTTGAGAGAGGAGGTAAATTAGTAAAAAATGTTCATACTCTCTCAAAACTCGAAGAAGAAAATATAATAGTTCAACCAATTAAAATTGATGAGACTTTAAGAAAATCAATAGAATTCATTAAAAAATCATATGAAGACAGGCATTTACATATTCAAGTTGACTCAACACATGTAGATTTTATAGTACAAGCAAATTTATTTCTACAAGACGTTTTTGAGAACATATTAATAAATGGTGTGAAATATAATGAAAACCCAAATATAGACATTCTAATCAGAATTTCTAAGGTTCAAATCGATAATAAAGAGCTCATTAGAATGGAATTTATTGATAATGGAATCGGAGTGCCAGATGATAGAAAAGAGATTATATTTAAAAAGGGGAATAGAAAGTTAAAAGGAAAAAAAGGAATGGGATTGGGACTCTCCTTGGTTAGTAAAATCATTAGTAGTTTTAATGGTAAAATTTGGGTTAAAGATAAAATAGAGGGAGATTATAGTAAGGGTAGTAATTTCATAGTCGAGTTGCCTATTAAAAAGTAAGGCATTATTGCAGTATTTAATTAACTAATGTCCTCTTTTTAAGCCAATCTTTCTTAAATATACAATATTTATAGTCATCTACATAGGCACCATCAATATAGGCATGATTTTTTAAAGTGGCTTCACGAGTCATCCCGATCTTCTCGACACACCGCCAAGAGCCTATATTAGGACTGAAAATTGCAGTGAATATTTTATTTAAATTTAGTTCCTTAAAGCCATAATTTACAAGTAAGTTTCCTGCTTCTGTAGCTAATCCTTTATTCCAATATTCTGGTTCTCCAATCAAAAGTCCTAATTCTGCTCTACGATTTATCCAATCAATATCATCAAGTTCAGCAAATCCGATCGACTTTTTATCTTCTTTATGCCAAATCTCAAAAATTATTCTCTTATTCGCCTTGGCATCCTCGAGAACTTTTTTTTGTTCTTCAGAAGTTATTGGTATGACATTCCTTGAATATTTTCGGACTTTTGGATTGTTTTCCCATTTTATATATATACCTACATGCTCTGAAGTAGTGGGTAAAAGATTTATAGAGTGCCCTTCAATAAAAGGAAAAACTTCCTCCTTGCATTCTTCTGTTTTTTCATTAATTTTAGTCATTTCAGCTAATTTTTTTTTCCTTTTTTCTATTTAACCAATCTTCTTTAAGCAGACAGTATTTCTTTGTATCAACATACTCTCCATCTACATAGAATTCTTCTTTTTGGATTCCCTCCAATTTAAAACCTATTTTCTCTGCTACCGACCAAGATCCTATGTTTTTAACCGCTACTCCACCATGTATTTTATTTAGATTTAATTCATTAAAAGCGTATTCTATAAGTAACTCTGTTGCTTCTGTTGCAATATTCTTATTCCAGTATTTAGGTTCGCCAATTAGGGCGTAAGCATTTGCCCACCCATTTATCCAATTTATATGTCCTAATCCTATTTGTCCTATCGGTTTATTATCCTCCTTATGCCAAATGTCAAGAGAAATATGGGCCCTAAAACGACCTTCACTCTCTTCACGTCTTTTTTTTTCATCATCTAATGTTCTTGGTATGACATTCCGCGCATATTTTCTGACCCTCGGCGAATTTTTCCATCGAATATATGTGTCTGCTAGTTTGGAATTTCTCGGACAAAGATCAATTGTCTTTCCTTTAATAAAAGGCACAGATTCAACTTTCTCCTCTTTTTCTGTTTTCTTATCATTTTCCTTTTTATCCATTAGTTCCCCTCCAATCTCTACTAAATACCACATAACTCAACTTATCAACAAATTTTCCGTCAAAAAAAATCTCTTTTTCAAGTCTAATCTCAAGTTTAAAGTTATTTTTTTCAAGTACACGAGCAGATGCTTTATCTGGAGCTAGGATCTCAGCACTAATTTTATGTAAATTGAGTTCATTAAAACCATACTTAACCAATAATTTTACCCCCTCTGATGCCATTCCTTGTCCCCAATACTTGGATTCGCCAATCATGAGAAATATTAATGCACTTCGATTATACCACCCAATTCGAACGAAACCAATAAAACCTATAGGAACACTATCATTTTTATGCCAGATTTCAAAAAAAATATCTTCTTTTACTTCCTGTTTTTTCGGTTCAAGGGATTTTTTCACATCTTCTATCGTCTGAGGGATAGGATTCTTACTAAATTTTCTGTTCTCTGGATTGTTCATCCATTTAGTATACAATCCAATATGTTCGAGATTAGCAGAAGCGAGATTAATTTTTTCTCCTTCAATAAATGGAAACGTTTGTTGTTCTTCTTTTTCAGTCATTTCTTAATTATCGCTAATTTTATTTAATATAATTTTGAAAATGAGCGATTCAATATTATTTTTATGAACTCTAAACATAGATTTAAAGAGAGATAACACCTACTTTCGGAATAATAGAGTTTTTATTTTTTAGGTTTCTATATCAATTACATTTAATTAAACTTTTAGGATTCTTTTTATGAAAGAATATGATGTATTTATCGCAGGCGGGGGAATTGCTGGATCGGTTGCAGCTAAATTTACAGCTAAAGGTGGCCTAAAAACTCTGTTCATTGAAAAATATAAAACACCGCGAATTAAGTCTTGTTCTGGAATACAATTCCCATATATGGAAAAAATAATTGGTGAAAAAACTCCTGGGGATAAACTCTGCTCGAATAAACTGAGTAAAATAATTTTTTTTAGGCCAGATGGTAAGAAATTTAAAGCTCCCTATAAAATGCTCAATTTCACCCGAGATGTTTATGATGACTGGTTAAATCAAGTAGCTATTAAATATGGAGCAGAATTCAGAGACGAATATAGTCTTATTGATTGGGATATAGCTGAAGACTATATTTTGGTAAAAATTTCAGATAAAGATAAGAACATTGAGGAATTCAAAACTAAATATTTAATTGATGCTACTGGTTTGATGCCGGTAGTAAGAATGAAAATGCAACCTAATAATTTCGAAAAAAAATCAACGGGTGCTACTGTTAATTACTATTTTGACGGAGAAGGTGATTTGGATCCAAATTGTCTCTACCAATTTTGGAATCTAGAGTTCAATAATATGATGTTTGCGTGGATTTACAAGAAGAATGATCTTTGGGTTATTGGGACAGGATATGACAAAAATATTGCTAAGGTGGGACAGAAATTTTTTGATTATGTTAAAAAAGAATTTAATCTTAAAGGAGAAGTAGTAAAAAAGGAAGGTTTTTCAAGTACAATGAACATGGGGGAAGGAAGAGTTGCGCTTGGAGAAGGTCGTATATTATTTGTAGGGGATGCTGCGGGATTAGTTGATATGTATCGTGGCGTAGGGATGGATGCTGCTGCTCTAAGTGGTCGGTTAGCTGCAAAAGCAATACTCAAGGTTGAAAAAGAGGGAAAGAACAAAGATTTGGTTTATAATGTGTACTCTCAATTAATGAGGAAAGTGGTAAAACAAACAAATCGTAATATTGGAAAAGGAATATATTATTTGAATGATAATAATGAACTTCTAAAATATTTAAAGAGATTTATGTATAAGGAGGGAATTGCAATGTTTTTACAACGGTTTATTAATAAATTTCGGAGCCCTACTAAGGTTACCTTATTACCACCATAAATTTTGTGCGACTTTGGTTTGAAAAAAAAAAAGGATGAGGGAAATTTCAAGATTATTCTAATAGTGACTGTATAAATTCACCAATTTTATCTATTGCCTCTCTTGCTTCGGGTAGATCGTGTAAACCTAAGCCTTGAAAAACATGAATAGTATCCTTCCATTCTTGTAACACTGCTCTCACACCTGCATCTTTAGCTCGCTCTATAAAACGAGTGGAATTATCATAAAGCATTTCACTAGTACTTACTTGTATTAAGATAGGAGGCAACCCTTTTAGATCTGCTAGAACAGGAGATATCAGAGGGTCACTAGGGTCTGCACCTGCAAGAAAGGAGGTTATCCACCAAAATATTCCTATATCGGCTAATATAGGATCTGTTTCAGCATTTTCATAAAATGTTTTACTATTATCTGTATAATCTGTAGCGGGAGATAATGCTACAGCACCTCTAGGTAATGGAATATTCTCATCACGTAATTTTATTAATGTTGTTAATGTTAGGTTCCCTCCAGCAGAGTCTCCGGCGATGATAATATTTTCAGGTTTATAACCTTCAGACAGAAGCCAATTATAGGCTTTAACGCAGTCTTCTAGCGGTGCGGGATGAGGGTGTTCAGGTGCAAGGCGATAATCGACGCTTAACACCCGCAACTTACTAACTTTTGCGAGTTCAATAGTCAATAGCCTATGAGATTTTGGAGACATTAATACCATGCCCCCTCCATGGAAATATAAAAGAACACGTTCTCCCATTGCTTCAGGTATGATTTGCCATTCAGCAGGAACTCCCCCTGCATCAACTTCTTCTATTTTTACATCTTCAGGGATTGGAAATTGTTCTAACTGTATATTTGTAGAATAATCAAGAACAAATCGAAAAAACTTAGTTAATAACTTGATTTCTTCATCGGTGAGAACACCGTAAAGATCTTCGATCGTTCCTTCTTTTTTAGATAACAATTGAAAAAACTTCTCATTTTCTTGAGTAATTTTCATCATGTAGGCTTGTAGATTAAAACCCTTGTTCTCGTCAAGCTTAAGAAACTCAAAAGCACCTTGAAGCCGTATTTTTTCACTACTCTCTATCAATTTCAGAACTTCAGGTCGAAGTTTTGATTTATTTAATATTGGAATTTTTATTCAACTCTGTATTATTAAAATGATTTATAGAATATTTGATGTACAAATGATTCTCTTAATTTTAATATTATCTTAACCCTTTATAAAAAAGAATAAAAAGAAAAAAAAATAATTGGAAACTTTTTGATTTGTTTAAATTATTATACTATTTTATAATATTGTCATTGCCAAGTTCATATCATTGAGAGTTAATTTCTTTCTATTCGCATGTCGAGTCATTTCAAGAGCTTTGCTTGTCATGCCTTTTGCTAATTTTTCTAAATAATCAATTAAGGCATCAACAGCATCTCTTGCAACCATCTCAGCACCGTTATCTTTCATTAACTTTCGAACAGGAGACCAAGCAAAAACTTTTTTAGCCATTTTATATTCCTCCACTTTTTAATTATTTCGGTCAAGTACCTCTACTATTGAGGAGCATTAACCTATAAGTTTATTACTAAATTCCAAATTTTAACTTGGAACTTCTTTAAGTAATAATACCTCTTGTGAATATATAAAGATTACGGTAGCTTTTCGAAAATATATGTTTGGGTTAATAACTTCACCCGATCGACAAAAAAAATGTCTGAGAAGAACGCCGGCTAATATTAGTCTGAGCCATTAGATCTGAGATCTTTTTTTATTTTAAATTTCAAAATCGTTTGAAGGGAATCCTCCTTATTGAGAAACTATTTTTATATGTTCTAATTAAATTTAATCCAGTTTCGGTTTAGATCACATGAAATTAGCATTTTATGATCCCAATAGCCATCTAATAGAGATATAATAAAATTTGTCACAAAGCTTTACGTACAATATACGAATCTGTAAAATCTTTGTAGATCGTAAATCCTTCGGAGATAAAAAGTGACTCAGGCCCATGATAGCTATGATCATCACGTAATAGACCTTTCTTAGGATAAGCTTCAATCATAGTATATCCTTTATCTTTTAAACTAGAATATGCAAATTTTAAAAGTTTTCGTGCTAATCCTTTTCTTCTTTGTGTTGGCGCAATCATAAAACAAACGATTGACGCAATTTTTCCATCATTAGGATAATCTTGTGCTTCTTCAATTGGTAGCTTCTTGTAACTTTCTTTTGCATCTATATTTAACCAACCAATAGGTTTGTTTTTTTTGTACACAAGAAAACCATTTAATTTACCAGAAAGAATCAGTTCTTTTGAGGCATTACGGTTCTCTCCTTTAGTTCTTTCAGCCCAAACTGTAAGGTCACCTTCACAATGATGAAAATGACAGTAACAACCAGCCCAATCAGGATTATCTGCAAAGGCTATATCATCAAAGTAATATAAAAAATCATCTAATATATCTGGTGTTAAAGGTTTAATAACTAAATCCATTCAAAATCACCTTCTTTACTTATAATAATTCATCAATTTCATTATCATAAAAAGATTTCTTAAATAATACTCAGCTAAAAATAACGAGGAACATAAGCATAAGAAGCGAGTTGTACTCCTAATTTTAACAACTAATATTTATCATCAATCCCAGAAAGTATGACGCCTAATTGATCGAAAATATCCAATCGATAATTTTCTCCAATTCTAAAATATAAGAGATCCACTTTTTTTTTGTCGGAGGAGTGATCAATATTTAATTGCTCAATTATCTCCGACCAATTAGTACTTCCAGATGCTCTTACACCTATTAAGAGGACTCCATTTTCCTTTGAATTTTGATAAATAGTTGTTATAAGATCCTTCCAGCTAGGGTCTATTTGATCCTTATTCCGGGCATCGAAAATACAGAATACTCCATCAGAGCTGGAGACGTTATCAGCAGCAGTATATTGATGTTGCTTTACAATCATCCCACTTGTGAATTGATAGACTTGTTCATCCTCGTAATCATTAACTAATGATTTTTCTCCTAATTCTTTAATATTTGTTATGATTTGTAACCCTGGGCTATATACTGAACTCTCATTTATAAAGGATAACGTGAAAACGATTTTTTTCTCCAAAATTGAATTAATTTTTTCTAATAAGACTTTACTTCGTCTTTCATCCTCAATTTCCTTACTTCTCATTACATAATGATATGAAATCAGATTAAAAGCATCTTCCACATTATCTCCAGTCAGGGCGCTTGTTTCAATATAAGACAACTTAATTTTTTCGTTTTCAGAGAGTGTATTTGCCAATCTCACACCTTCTTGATAATAAACTTGTCTATCCTCTTTTAAATCCGTTTTGTTTCCAACTATTACAATCGGGACGTCCTCATCAGGTACAAAACTTCTTAGCTCCTGGTACCAAATTATAACATTATCAAAGGATTCTCGTTTTGTTAGGTCGAAAACTATAAATACTGCTTGTGCACCAAGATAGTAGGTCTTTCTGAAACGCTTAAAGTATTTTTGAGCTCCTAGATCGTAGAGAACAACTCCGATCTCACTCCCAAAGAAATCAAATGTGTGCGATAGAATATTCAAACCAATAGTAGCACGGTATGATTCGGTAAATGTTTTCTCAACAAATTGTCTAATAATCGAAGTCTTACCTACTTCATGATCTCCTAAAATCACAAATTTAAACCGATATTCACCTTTTGTGCCAATATCCATCTGATACAATTGGTTTTTTAATCGTTGAACGTTTTCAGCTTCATATTCAAAATTCGGAACAGAGATTTGAATTTCGCTTTCTTCATCAGCACTGAGGATTTGCGCAGTCTTCTCAGCCAGAAAGAACCCATAGGGAGAAAGTTTTTCTGTTGATGCCATACTTTCAAGGACTAGACTTAGAATTCTTTCCTCATCAATGGAGATGAATAGAAGGCGGTGATCTTCCGTGTCAAAGCTGGCATTACCAAATTTTTTAAATTCAAATTCATTACGCATTCTTGCTAAAATAGGATTAATTATTGAAGTCAATACTGATACGAGTTCCATGTCAATGTCCTTCCTCATCTCACCAGCAATGATCAAGCCTTCAGAATCGGAGACAATTACAGATTCCACTTCCATATTGATTTCTAAGAATTTTTTAAATAAATCCTTGAAAAGTTTATTCTTTTATACTGGCAATTAATTCCTCCCTGCACATTGAATTTATTCTTATTGATATAATAGGAGTTAGTGTTTTTATTATTATTGATTGCTCACAAGAAATGATATGATAATAATCGTATATGAAGAAGATGTTTATTTATTATAGAATCTAAAGATATTTAATTGTATTCAACATGACCTTGAGTTGATCATAGATTTCCAATCGGTACTCGAGACCTAACTTAAAGAATAATAAAGACACCATTTTTTGCTCTAATAGTTCATTCACATTGAACTCTTCCATAATAAAAGACCAATCAGTTTTATCGGATACCCTTATACCGATAAGCACAACTTTATTTTCCTCAATGTCGTTTATTATTTTGACGACTACATCTTTCCATTCTGGGTTGACGTGATCTTTTCCACGGGCATCAAATATACAAAATACACCATCAGTCCCAGCAACCTCAAAATTGTGATATAAATAATTGTGTAGGATTACACCATTCGAAAACTTATATAATTTCTCATCTCTTTCGTCTTTTTGTTTATCACAATCACTTTCACCATTTATTTCGGAAAGAATCTGTAGTCCAGGGCTCCAAAACTCATTTTCTGATATAATTGTCAACGTTAGTAAAGATTCCCGTTCCTCTTTTAATTCTTTTCTTTTCGCTAAAATTGCGTTTTGTTCACCCAGTAAATCTTGCTTTACTCTCTCTTCTTCTTCCTCTTTACTTTTAGAAATATAATGATAAGCTATTAATGTAAAAGCATCTTCAACATTTTTTCCAGATAAAGCACTAGTTTCAATGTAGGAGATTTTTGATTTAGAATTTTGAGATAATTCATTCACAAGTTGTACCCCTTCCTGGTAACTTACCACTCTCTGTTCCTTTAAATCGCTCTTGTTTCCAATTATTATAAAGGGGATTTCTCTACCTCCAATAAAAGTTTCCAATTCATCATACCATTCTTTCGCGTTCTCAAATGATTCTCTATTTGTTAGATCAAAAACAATGAAAGCTGCTTGAGCGCCAAGATAGTATGTTTTTCTGAAGCGTTTGAAATATTGTTGAGCCCCCACATCCCACAAACTATAAACGATGTCATTTCCAAAGAATTTGAGTGAATGGGATAAAATATTGAGACCAATAGTTGCCCTGTAATCAGAAGAGAATCTATTTTCTACGAACCTGCGCACCAAGGACGTTTTACCTACTTCATGTGAGCCAATTATAACAAATTTGAATCTATAAACTCCTTCATCTAAGCGCATTTGATATATCTGATTCTTTACTCTATCAGAATGAGCGGATTCATCTGTTTCATAGGCAAAATCTGGAATTGTGAGTTGTAAATTATCGCCTTCCTCCGCATTTAAGACCTGTACAGCTTTTTCTGCGAGCAAGTAAGCGTATGGACTAGCCTTATCAACGGATGCTAAATTATCAAGCACGATACTTAATGTTCTATTCTCATCCAATGAGATAAATAGTAACCGGTAAAACTCAGTATCGAAACTTGCGGTGCCAAATTTTTTAAACGCAAATTCATCACGTATCCTTTCAACGATCGGATGTATTATTGACGTAAGGACCGATACAATTTCCAAATCAATATTGCTTCTCTTTTCAGCAGCTATAACAAAACCTAATTGATCACTCACAATTACAGCTTCAACTTCTTCATTAACTTCCAAGAAGCTATTAAATAATTTATTAAAAAGTTCTGTTCTATTTATTGACAAGAATTTTTTTACCCTTGTTCAATTTTATTGGCATTAAAAGTGTTCTTAACCTTATAATAAAACCTAGTATTTTTAACATTTATTAAATCGATGTGTTATTTTTAACTTTTATTAAAACGATATTATTAAAAGCATCTATTTCTAATTTATTATATCAACATATTGATGTTAAAACCTTTAAAATACATAGAACAGAGTTATAATGCCTTCTTGTATCGTTTGCCATTTGAACATAGATGAGGGGAGCGATTCGCACCTTGCCTGTGATAATGACCACCCGGTCCATAGATATTGCTTAGCTGAATGGTTAATGCATTCTGGAAGCTGTCCATTGTGTAGTGACCCATACCCTCAAAACATAATTGATCAATTCAAGGATTACAAAGAACAAAAGGAGAAAGAGAAACAGGAAGCTTTAGACAAGGAATTAGAAGAAGAAACAAAGAAAAAAATGGAGGGTGCTGTCAATAAGGCTATTTTCCTTAAATTTATTGAATCTATTGAAGATTTGATAAAAGAGGAAAAATATGAAGAAGCAATAGACATTTTATTGGAAGAATACAAGGAGAATATTGTTGATGATAAAAATTTAAATATAATATTTCTCTTAGGAAAAGCAAATTTTCTGAAAGGGCGATATGATTTAACGATTAACTTCCTATTTAAATTAGTGAAAATTCGTTTTGATTACCCGGATGGGTTTTTTTATCTTGGTAAAGCCTATGAAAAGTTAAACCTTCATGATAAAGCTAAATGGGCATTTGATAGAATTCCCTCAGATGAGGGACAAAAGTAAATAAATTTATTGTTTTTAAATTTTTACCACTTGACAAAAAGTTTTCTGGTGATAGAATGATACAACAACTAGATTCTCCTTTTTGGTTTTGTAATGAACACATTTAAGAAGAATTATTTTTTAGTAATTATAAGAAGAACTTTTTTTATATTGTGTTATGAAGAAACCTATAGCTCTCTCCCTCGCTGGGTCAGATCCTACATCTGGTGCAGGCATTCAAGCAGATATTAGAACATTTGATAGATGTGGCGTCCATCCCTTCTCCGTTATTACAGCCATTACATATCAAACTGCGACGGAGTTTTATGGATATGATTCCCTTTCAGATCGATTAGACAAGCAACTAGACTCAATTCTGGCGGAATATCCAATAAAATTTGTAAAAATTGGAATGATCCCTGATATGAAAACCATCGATATCATAATTGAATACATTAAAAGATATAATTTATCCGTTGTCTTCGACCCAATTTCTGTGTCTAGTGCTGGGTCAAGACTTTCTAGCGAAGGTTTAGAATTAGAAATTGAAAGAGATATATTTCCATTAATAAAAATACTTACTCCAAATGTAAAAGAAGCCGCTTATTATTCAAATTTAGACTTAGCTAATACTACAAGCGACGTCATTAGAGAAGCTGCTGAAATTCTACTCGAAAAATTGTTAATTAATGAAAATTCCAATGACGTAGAAAAGGCTGTTGTACTTAAAAGTGCTGCGAGTACGCAAGATAAGGTATTTGACATAGCTTTGATAAATACACAAATGGGTGAAGAAACAAAAAAGAAGTTTAAAATCTTTAGTAAAAACAAAATCCCATTTCAAGGAAACGTTCATGGGACTGGTTGCGTATTCTCATCTGCAATTACTGCGTTCTTAGCTAAAGGAAATTCTATTGAAGAGGCAATCACCAAAGCAGAAGGATTTTTTGCCAATAAGTTCCAAAACATAATAGATTTACCGGATGCAGGTAAAATAATTGACTTAACAATATCTGATGAACGAATAGAAGTCATAAATCAAATAAAAGAAGTCTATACTTTCATTTCACACTCTAAAAACTTCAGTAAATTAATCCCTGAAGTACGAATGAACATCTCAAGTTCACTTCCAAATGCTACGAAGCCTGATGAAATTGCGGGGGTTGAAGGAAGAATAACAATAGTTAACGGTTACCCACACGCCTCGGGTGAAATTAAATTCGGAGTAACTGATCATACCGCACGATTAATTCTTTCAGCAAAAAAATTTGATAATTCAATTAATTTTGTTATGAATCTTAAATACATCCCTGACTTAATAAAATCAATGCAAGATAAGACTGATTTAGAAATTGTGGAAATAATTCGAGAAAAACAACCGAACGATATCAAAATTAAAGAATTCTCTACAATGGAATGGTTAATCAAAGATACCATAGAAAAAAAAAGTAAAATTCCAGATATAATTTGGGATAAAGGATCTGTAGGTAAAGAACCAATGATAAGATTATTTGGTAAAAGTTCAAATGAAATCATAAATAAACTTAAAAAGATACGTAGCTTGATTCTTCTTTAATTTGATGTACTAAAAAAATAAAATCATAGTAAAAAGAAATCAATAATTTCTTGATTTTTAGAACAACAATAACTGTCTTTTTATAGATTAGACTTTTTCTTACGCTCCAAAGTATCTTTTAGAAGTTTTATAGCACAGAATTCTCCACACATACTACAAACGTTTTCATCAATTGAATTCCCATTTCTATAATGGATTTCCCGAGCTAAATCAGGATCAATTGATTGTTTAATCATTTCTTCCCAATTCAAGTTTTTCCGAGCAGTATCCATTTTATAATCCCATCCTGATGCTCTTTTGCCGTATCTAGCAATATTTACTGCATGAGCGGCAATCTTAGTAGCAATCACACCCCTTTTGACTTCTTCTTTTGTGGGAAGTCCCAAATGTTCTGAGGGCGTTACATAACATAAATAATCGGCACCTGCTAAACCAGCAATGGTACCTCCTATCGCACCTACCAGTTCATCATATCCGGGAGCAATATCAGTAACAAGCGGTCCTAATACATAAAAAGGAGCCTCATCACATAGAGATTTTTGTAATTTAATATTTCTCTCTATTTCATTTGCAGGAATATGTCCAGGACCTTCAACCATGACTTGAACATCTGCAGCCCAAGCTCTTTTAACTAGTTTTGATATTTCAAGTAATTCTTGTACTTGTGCATAATCGGTTGAGTCAAATATGCACCCAGGCCTCATGCCGTCTCCCAGAGATAATGTAAAATCGTATTCTCTTGCCATTTCCAATAAATAATCATACCTTAGATTAAATGGGTTTTCCCTCTCATTTTCTATAATCCAAGAAGCTAGGAAGGTTCCTCCTCTTGAAACAACTCCCATTGTTCGCGGGTGGTCTACTAAGTAATCCACGATTTCTTTTGTCACTCCAACATGAATGGTAAAAAAATCTACACCTTCTTTCGCTTGTTCCTCTATAACATTGAACATATCATCTTCTGTCATGTGAATAATTGCTCCTTTTGTATCAATCGCCCGTAAAGCAGATTGGTAAATAGGAACTGTTCCAATAGGAACCTTCAATTCACTAAGAATCCGTTTTCTAATTGTTTGAATATTAGATTCAGTTACGCCTGTGCTTAAATCCATAACTGTATCTGCACCGAACTTAACTGCAATCTTGGCTTTCTCTAGTTCTTCCTCAATATTGCAGACTGTTTTCGATGACCCTACATTAGCGTTAATTTTAACTAATAATCCTTTTCCGATACCGATAGGAGATTCTAAATCTCTTCTGTTAGATTTAGGGATAATTATCCTCCCTTTTTCGATCCCTCGTCTTATGAATTCTAATTCAACTTGCTCATTTTCACCAACTATTTCCATTTCTCTTGTTGTATTTCCGTTCTTCGCAGTTTTCATTAATGTAGACAATATTAGACCCTTCTACTAATAATTTTTACTAGTGCTAAATAATGCTATTAAAATTATATTCTTTACTCTTATCAATTAAAATTTCACAAAAATTAAGGATTAAAAGAAAGAAAAAGTTAAATTTTTGTTAAGATTTTATTGTTGTGGAATTCCTATCACTGCTGTTGCTTCTGGTAAAGTAGACCAAATATCTAATGAATATCCATGCCCCTTGATATTTATAGACTCATAATAATAATTTCTCAACCGAGTTATCGCGGCTTCTAGTTTCCCTTCGTTCACTTCCCAAATACTCATAACTTTTATTCCTTTTTCTGTCGTTGTTACCGGTGTGGCTACATTTACTGCAATAGAGTCATCTGTAGGATATTTGGGTATAAGTTCGATATACTTTTTTACTACTTCACCTTGCTTATGACTTGGATACCAAGATGTTGCAATAATATAGGGCATATTTTTTACCTCTTACTTAAATTAATTCATTAAATTAGATTTCGTTGTGTGTAAGGTTTAATATGAAATTATATAATTATTTACATTTGTGTAATTTTTCCAAGAGATCTTATAGCAAAAGAGAATTAGAAGTTGAAATTTATTAGGAAATTAAAAAAAAAAGGAGTTAAGTTATTATTTATACTTCTGGTGCCGTCATCCCTAGTATCTTATATGCTTCATTAAAGTCTAGCATTATCTCAGATTTGTATTTAAAGCCCTCAATACCTGCTGCCATGAACAAATTCTGCTTAGTGGCATTCTGAAGAGCTATTTTTTCCTTTCCTTCCATTATTTGGCCAACACCATAGACTAAAACATTCCCATCCTCATGAGATGTCACAGCTATACAAAGGGTCTTGTCAATTGTGTTATCAGGGGGATTGTCATTAAGCCAGTCAATATACCTTTTCGCAATTTTACTAGATTGATCTCCAGGAAACCAATTTCTAGTTATAAGTAAGGTCATTTTTTCACCCAATATTTAATTTTTTAAAAACTTAAATTAGATTTCTTTGCAAATCTAACTATGAGGGATTATTATTTAAATTTTCACATTTTAGTCAAAGAAACCTAAAACTAGACTATCATATTAAGATAACAGTTTCAATATCTTTATTTAATTTAATCCAATTTTTAATTGTTTTAGGAGCTCAATTAAAGAATCAGATAATTGATAGTGTTTAAGCTGGTCGAAGGGTACAAATTTAGCATCAAGGGCATCATCGTCAGCAACAGGTGGCTGGTCTATCTTATCATCAATTTGTTCTACAAAGTAATTAAGTAAAACATAATGATATTCGATCTTCCCAACGTCATCATACACAATTTTATTGATAATTCCAGCCAATTTAGTAACTTTAACTTTAAATCCCGTTTCTTCAAAAGCCTCTCTTTCAGCAGCAACTTCTACCTTTTCACCAAGATCCAGATGTCCACCCGGGATACTCCAGAAACCCGCATCCGGATTATATTTTCTTTTTATCAGAAGTAGTTGATTATCTAGAACCAATAGAATACCAACGCCAATGTGGGGAAAAACTGGATAATGGCGCGATTCAAAAAGATTTATTTCTTTTTTACCAGCCATATTAGTTCTAAATTTTTAATAATATTTTACGTAATTCAAATGATTTTTTGTATAATATTTTATTCAAATCTAATAATTATTCGAAAAGAAATAGAAATTATTTTAAATTCCCTCCATATAAAGGGGAGATATGCCTGTTTTTTTATTCTTGACCCAATATCCTCGGTGTGGTAATATAATATTATTTGCTTTACAAATCTGTCCTAAACGAGAAGATGATATCCCATAATAGATACAAAGTTCTTTAAGCGGAATTTTCAATACAAGATTTTGAATCTCTTCTAATATATTTGCATTGATCATAATTTTAGTATTTCTTTCTTTTAATTCTTTAGGAGCGACAAGTTTTACTCTTTTCCTTGGCATACTTTTTTTATAATTATCTAACATTTGATTAAATAACTCAGCCCCTAAATGTAAAGACCAAGCATTCTTTCCAGGTTCATGATAAATAGTATAAGGCAAACTTTATTTGAGCTTAATTTGATCTAAGAATTTAAGACTACTACTTGTGATTCTCGTAGTTCCTCTTTTACCATCCCCATCAAAAAAACCTAACAGAAATGCTAAAAATAATTCTCGACTGCTAAGCATTGGTAATTCGATATTGTAAGTTTTCTCTTTTCCAATAAGTAGACCATGCTCAATCAAATGATTAACTAAGATATAACTTGTAATTTCAAATCCATATAACCCATTTGATTTTATGTTTACATATTTAGGTTCAATTCCAAGGATTTTCGCAAGACAATCTACAGCGTTTACGGAGTCGATATCCTTAGCATCAAGCCCAAATCGAAATCTTAAATTTATACTTTTATTTCCTCTTCCTCCTCTTTTGTAACCTATGCTTCCATCAGCAAAGATAAACCCTAGCCAATAAGCTTTTTCTTTTGTATTAATATTTTAAAAATAATGGAGTTTAAAATTTGGATGAAAATTAAGTAATCTCATT
>JAHLWT010000157.1 GCA_019057775.1 Promethearchaeota archaeon | reverse complement strand
AATTATTGTTTAAGAATCCCGAAATTAATAGTAATTTAAGCTGTGGAAAATCATCTATATGTTTCACGTAAACAGAATTTTTTGGATCATCAACTAATATTATTTCGCCTTCAGGGCTATACCCACTTCCTGTAACCTTATAGGTTGACCCATTTGTCCAAATGTTCGGAATACTCATTTGATTCTTCGTTAATGTGCCAGTTTTATCGCTACAAACTACACTAACTCGGCCTAAACTATCTACTGAGGCTAGATTTCGAACTATAACGCCATGATGAGCCATTGCTAAAACCCCTGTAAGTAAAATAATTGTAACAAGAAGAGGGATGTTAATTGGAAGTAGATCCATTGCAGAATTCAAGCTTTTTACGAATTCTATTTCACCAGTAGCACCCCATTTAATTAAGATTATAAGAAGCCAAAATATGATTACAATTATTCCCAACCATTTACCGAAGTTGTTCATTTTCTCTCGGATAGGGATTTCACTCGTTCCAGCCTCTTCTAAGCCTTGCGAAATTTTTCCGATTTCAGTGTCCTTACCTGTCTTTACTGCTATTGCTGTAGCATTACCAGTTGCGATAAAAGTTCCGTAGAAGGTCATATTTTTACGATCGGCAATTGAAATTTCTTCTTTTTCTAAAAATTTTCCTAATGCTTTACCTTCTTGAAGCTTTCTTACAGGTTCGGATTCGCCAGTAAGGCTAGATTCATTAACCTCTAAATTGGAAGAATGAATTATCCTTCCATCTGCCGGAATCCTATCACCTTGTTTTAATACTAATAAATCACCAACTACTACCTCTTTGGTTGATATATCTGACTTTTGGCTGTCTCTAATAACTGTGGACGTTGGTGCGGTCATTTCTCTTAAAGCGTTCAGCTTTTTCGTTGCTCTATATTGTTGAATAATCGCAACTATGCAGTTTAGACCGACAATCCCAAGAGTTAATAAAATAAAGGTCATATTACCCTCGCCACCAAAGAAAGTGGCGGCCAAAAATAAGAATAGGGCTCCTATTAAGTAAATTACAATTAACCAGTTGAACAACGGAGCAAGATAAATTTTGATGAACCCTTTCGATGCTTTTGGTATTTCGTTTAAGCCATAAAGCTCTAACCTTTTTTGTGCTTCGTCGTTCGTTAATCCACTATTCGGATTTGTCTGAAACTTTTTATAGATTTGCTCTAACTCCATATTATAATAAATTTCTTCCATTAAGATTTCTCCCGCGACTTTTAATGTAGTTTTATTGTTAAGTTAAAAAATGAAATAGTTATAATAATTAGACTATAGAAATAATTGTTTTTATTTTATGGCTTTTTTGTTTTAAAATTAAAAAATAATTTGGAGAATGTGAAATGGTAAGATCTAGCCCATCTGTGTTAAATAATCTTAGTTAATTTATCATAAAAAAGTTTTTTTTCTACTAATCTAATAGTCTAATAATAATAGAATATCATGGAACTATAAAGTTTATTCTTACATGGCAATATTTAATCCAAAATAGAATTTTAAAATTAAATTTAAGAGTAAGAAATAAATATGTGATCTTCATATATTATCATATATGATCATATTAGATGCTTCTCCATTAATCCATCTTACAAAGCTTGGCAAATTAGATTATATCGTTGGTCTTTTTGATTTTATTATAATATCTCATGCAGTATATAAAGAAGTCATTGAGGATGGGATAAAAGCGGGATATACTGATGCTACTCTTATATTAAATTATTTTAAAAATAATAAAATCAAAGAAATTATGATTGAAAATCCCGACCCATTATTAGAAGAATATCTACACCCTGGAGAATCGGAATCACTTCAATTGGCAGATCGTTTAAAATGCATTTTAGTTATGGATGAAAAAAAAGGGAGATTAATAGCAGAGCAGAGGAAGATAGAGTTTTTAACCACAGCTGATGTGTTATTACTCTTATTGAAGGAAGATTTAATAAATTTTGATTTTTTTAAAAAAAATCTCGTAAAATATTCTGCGGATGGATGGTTAGGGGCTGATATATATCAAAAATATTTAGAAGAGGGAAAAAAATATGAGTGAAAGGTTATCAATTGTTATTCCGTCAGAAATGAATGAAGATCTTAAAAAATTACAAAAGATATTAAAAATGGATAAAAGTACGGTAATTAGACACTTACTTTCTAAATCTATCCGAGAAGTAAAAATACAAACCTTATTAGATGAATATAGGAAGGGAAAACTGTCTCTCGGGAAAGCTGCTGAATTAGCAGGAGTTAATTTATGGGAATTCATTGAACATTGTAGGAGGAATCAAATTAAATTAGATTTAACTGAAGAGGAAGTGGAAATTGGAATACGCAGAGTTGAGAAAATTGATATTCAAAAATATAAAGAAACTATTAAGAACTCATTAAAATCACTTGAAAAATGAAAATTAAAAACTCTTTAAAATAAATCATTCAAGAAAATTTAGAAGAGAATATTTTTTCTTCTCGCAATGTATTTAAAAAGTTCGATTCCA
>JAHLWT010000156.1 GCA_019057775.1 Promethearchaeota archaeon | reverse complement strand
TATTTTGAATTATTTGTGAATTTTCAATGGATATTATTTAATAACCATTCTAAAATGATTTTCCTTATAATTTAAACGAAAAACTATTTTAAGTTTGTTCTCAGTTATTCATATTAGAATTAGTTATTTTAGGTGATCATTCATGTTTTCTCCAAATGAGCTTAATAATATAAAAAGAGAAATGGCAAAATTAAAAGATACTGTAGTTCTAAAACTGTTTACAGATTTTAAAACCCAAGAAGACGGGAGTAAGGTTAGAAAATGTATGGCCTGTGAAGGAACTTACGAATTGTTAAAAACATTAGCAGATTACTCTAATGGAAAATTAATTATTGAAGAAATCTCAACCGAAGAAAACGAGGAAGAAGCCATTAAATTTAATGTTTCTCGGATTCCTGCTATATTATTTGTCGATGAAAACGAAAAAGAAATTATTCGATATTTAGCTCATCCAACTGGGTCTGAATTTGTACCATTTCTTAATAGCATCCAATATTTTTCAGGAATAAGACCTTATTATGCGGATCAAATCATAACTCATCTAAAAAAAATAAAAAAGTCAAATATGAAAATCTTTATAACACCGACCTGTCCATATTGTCCAGCGACTGTACCAGTTCTCACACTTTTTGCAATAGTTTCTAAAGGGAAGATTACATCAGAAATTATTGACGTCAATTTAAATCCAGACATCGGAAGGAAGTACCAAGTCCAAGGTGTTCCCATGACAATTATAAATGAAAAGGAAATTATTCAAGGTATGTTTTCACCTCAAGATTTGCTAGATAAGCTTATTGGCTCGAAAGGAAGAGATTTTGGAGGAATGTATGCATAAGGTGATTCTTAAAAATGTCTCAAGATGATAAATATAAGGAAATTATTAAACGAGAAATGGCTAAATTAACGAAACCAGTGAAACTAAAGGTTTTCACTTCACAAAAAACAGAAGCAGATGGAAGTAAGATAAGATCTTGCATGGATTGCGGCCAATTTATGGCTTTACTGAGAGTCTATGAAGAGAACTCAAATGGTATGCTAACAATTGAAGAACTTTCTATTGATGACAATCCACAGTTTGCAAAAAGGTATGATATTACTCGTGTTCCAACGATTCTTTTTATTGATAATAATGGTAGAGAAGTTATTAGATATATAGCTGCTCCCAAAGGAGGAGAAATTCAACCATTTATTCAAGCGATTTTCGCTTTTGCGGGAGCTCCCAATTATTATGAAGCAACGATTAAACAAAATATAAATAGAATTCCACAGTCTACAATAAAGATCATGATGACTGAGACTTGTCCGTATTGTCCACAAGTGGTTTCAATTAGTAATCTATTCGCAATCGCTTCTGATGGTAAAATTAAAACTATAGTAGTAGATATAAATGCAAATCCAGATATCGGACAATTTTATGATGCTGCGGGTGTTCCATATACTATTATTAATGATAAAAAAACTATTGTGGGCATGGTTGGAGCTCCTGAAATACTTAAAGCTTTAATAGGGAGTAATATTCGTGTTCAATATTGATATGGAAGGCATTGATGTAGAAATTATTTTCTTCTATCATAAAGAAGTTATAGATTTAATTCTTTCATTGTTTCATCTACACTATAGTTTTTCTGAACAATCATATATAATGCCTTTACAAATTTTGTAGGATCATTTGACTGAAAGACATTCCTTCCATATGCAACACCAGCACCACCTACATCTATTGATTGTTTTGTTATATCCAAAATTTCTCTGATTCCCCCCTTTTCTCCACCAGCTATGATTACTGGTGCCAAACATCCATCGACTACTTCTTTAAAAGAATCTGGATCTCCAGTCCAATTTGTTTTTACAATGTCAGCGCCTAATTCTGCAGCAACTCTTGCTGCTATTTTAACCACTTCGACATTAAATTCATCATCTATATTTTCTCCTCTTGGATACATCATCGCGATAAGTGGCATTCCTAGATCTCGACATTCTCTTGATACACTTCCTAATATTTCTAGCATTTCGGGATCTGATTTTGTTCCAATATTAATATGGATTGACACACCGTCTGCTCCAAATTTAAGAGCTTCTAAAACTGTATTCACTAAAACTTTATAATTTGAGTCAGGACTTAATGAAGTTGATCCAGATAGATGTAAAATTAAACCAATATCTGGCCCATAACCTCGATGGGCATATAAAGGAATTCCAACATGTCCTAAAATCGCGTTAGCACCACCCAGAGCTATCTTATTTACAATTTCTCCGAGGTTTTTTTCGATTCCCTTTATTGGACCCAAAGACAATCCATGGTCCATCGGTACTATTATTGTTCTTTTTGTATCTCTATTAATAATTCTTTCCATTCTAATTTTCTTCCCTATAAATCCGGACAATTTTGAGCTTCCCTCATCTTATTATAATTTTTTAGATCATAACTCAATCTGAATACATAATAAAAAGTATAATAATTCTTTTAATCACTCTAACTTTTAATTCTTTTTTTATTCTATAAACCAAAGCTAAAAAAAATCATGAGATTAATTATCTAGTAGATATTATTATATAATCAATAATTTTTTGCAGAGAAATTTTGATGTTCAATATTGATATGGAAAGTGTTGACTTAGAAAAAACATATGATTTAATAGTATTAGGAGGAGGACCGACAGCCATCGGATGTGCTATTTATGCGGCGAGATTTGCAATGGATGTACTGGTCATTGGGAAAGTTTTCGGTGGTTTAATAGCAACAACTCATGTTGTTGAGAATTATCCCGCTATTACATCTATAAGTGGCTCTGGGCTAATGGAGATGTTCAGAGAACATATGCAATCGCTAAATATTCCCTATATTTCTGATGAAATCATGAACATTGAAAAGGAGAAAGACCACTTTATACTACATTCTTTTTTCCAGAACTTTAAAACCTATTCGGTTTGTGTTGCCACTGGCTCCGAAAGGAAGAAATTAGGGATTCCCGGGGAGGATATGTTTACTGGAAGAGGCGTTTCCTATTGTGCGACCTGTGATGGACCATTCTATAAGGATAAAATAGTATGTGTGATTGGTGGAAGCGATTCTGCAGCAAAAGAAGCCTTATTTTTAGCACAAAATACAAAAAGAGTATATATAATCTATAGAAGAGAAGAAATCCGTGCTGAACCTATAAATAAGAAACGAGTATATGAGAATGAAAAAATTGAAATCATCAACAACACAAACATAGTTGAAATAAAAGGAGATACCACTGTAAAATCTGTAATATTTGACAGTGGAAAAGAATTCGAGATAGATGGTGTTTTTATCGAAATTGGTGCAATTCCAAATTCAGATATAGCTAAACGTATCGGAGTTAAAATTGATGGCAAAGGTGAAATAGTTATCAATCGTAAATCGGAAACAAATATTCCAGGCATATTTGCTGCTGGAGATGTTGCTGATGCCCCATTTAAACAAGCTATTACTGGTGTGTCTGAAGGGGTTATAGCTGCTTATTCTGCGTTTGATTACGTAAAGGGAGTAAAAATAGAATACTAATCCAAATTAATGTTATTTTAACGTCGATTACAAATTTATTTCCATTAAGAGCCAAATCCGAGAATAATTCCCTTGAATTGGGATTTTTTTTTAATAAAAAACCAATAATTTAAAGATAAAAGGGTAAATTTTACTTGTTTTCCCGCAGTATTCTTATATCCTTACTTAAATTATTTGTAATAGTAATGAGATCTAACATGAAGGAAAATTTCTATTGTTGGGTTATTAGCATATACTTTACTTCCTATAATCTATAGGGGGAAGATTATCTATACTATAGGGAAGCAGAGCATTATCCGGGATAGGATCAATATAAGAGTTGCGGAATTTTCGATTTTGCATTCTACAGAAAGTGCTTCGATGATTATAAGCAGGATGACGTACAATTTTTCTCCAAATTTCTCTTAAAGCTTGATTCCGAATATTCCCAAAGGATAAAGGCGTAAAATCACAGGGTGCTACATCACCATATGCAGAGACATAGTATTGGATATTTCCTGCCAAACACCCAATTCCACCGAGATATCCTTCTATGGAATTTTGCCATGATTGAGAAGAAAGAGGGGGAATTTTGCCTTGCTTGAAAATTTTAGAAGAAAATTCGCGAATTTCATCACGCTGCTCCATGGTAAGCATTTCACTTGTGTCCTTTAACATATTTCCTGTTGGTACACCATCAAAAAGAATTACATTATGAACACCTAACTCCTCAGCAAATTTATATAATTTTCTATACATACCCTTTTCTGTAGCTGTATGAGTGGCATAGGAAGAAAGACCAACAAATATACCTTTCGATTTCATCTTCTTGATCCCAGAGACAGCGGCTTCGAAAAGGCCAGGAGTCTGTCTCAACTGGTCATGTTCTTCAGAAAAGGGGCTGTCAATGCTAACAAAAACCGAGTATAACCCAGCTTTGGCTAACTTATCTACATTTTCATCTGTAAGGTATTGTCCATTTGTAAACATGATTGGAACAACCTTTTTTTTGTCGACATATGATATTAGTTCAAAAATATCCTCACGTAATAATGGTTCTCCTCCCGTGAACGCAATTATAGAAATTCCAAGGTTTTGACTGTCATCAATAAGTTTTTTAGCTTCCGCAGTGGTAAGTTCTTTCTTGTCATTCCTTAAATGCTTTCCCGCGCTACAGTGTACACAATTGCATTGACATCTATATGTAACAGCAAATGTCATTGCAACAGGAAAAGGATAGCGAAAAACACGACCTTTTATAGAAGCTCTAATTAATCGAAACATTGGACGGCTCCCAACTGGAGGAGCAAAGGTGTTTGAAACTCTTTTACCATTCCATTTACCTAAATTTTTATAACTTCTATAGAATTTTGCTTGGACCATTAGCATGGTGAAGAATCCTAATTTATCAATAAACGGATTTAAAAAGCCAGTACCAATTATTTCTCCAGTTCTAAGTTTTTTAAAACTAATCAACTTTTTACCAAATAGCTTCAGATAAACCTTCTCTCGCTCCATGAAAATTTAGACCAATTTCATTTTTTATTCAGAATATTTTAAAGCAAAGCTTACTATTCTGTAAATTTGATTAGGTCCTATAAAAGTCTTTTCATTCAAAAAATAAGGTATTAAACTTTTAAATCGTAAATTCGAGACAAAAGTTCCTGGAATTTTTACTGCTGGAGATATTGCTGATGTCCCATTTAAACAAGCAAAAATCGGCGTATCTGAAGGAATAATTACTACCTACTCTACTCTTAATTATGTCAAGGATATAAAATTAGAATATTGATAGATTTTCTTATTTTAATTATAAAGTCTTGAAAAATCTTAAAGGTTGAAAAGTTTTTATTGAGAATGTATTAAAAGAGACCCTGTGGATAAAATTTCAAATATTTTTTGCCAATATTCTTTAATCTCCCAGTCTATTTTTCTTTTTATATTTTCAGAAATCTCCCTCAATATTTCCTTTATTTTCAGAGAATCAAAGTAAGTTATAGATGGGGAAATCACGGATAACATGTACTGCTTTTCTCCATATCTTTCCCGTTCATCTGGAAAAGCGTCAAAAAAAATATATCCCTTTTTTTGAATATTATCAATATTAAGCAAAATTCCTTCAGCTTTCGTGATATTATTCTGTCCGTAGATAGATGTAGCAGAGTGGAATAATTGTTTTCCTATTGTGCTAATCGAAAAATGGCAATCTTTTTCAGAGGGATGGCTATTCTTTAGAACAGGTCCTACAATGTCATCCCAAAATACTAGCATTAAACAAAAAGATTTGTCTTCTATAGTTGATTGCTTAATTTCTTTTTTAGATAATGTTAATAATTGCTGAAGTTCATTATCAATCAAGGAAGTTTGTCGTTTCCTAGTAATTTTTCCAGAGATTGATGCGATAAGATCATCCTCGTTAAATGGTTTTGTAATATAGTCATCTACACCCAGCATTTTACCCAACCGAACATCTTCAGGCGTAGATTTTGCTGTCAGGAATAAAAAGGGGATATGATTCCATTGAGGATGGCTTGAGACAGATGCAAAAAACTCATAGCCATTCATATTTGGCATCATTATATCACTAATGATAACTTCAGGAGTTTTTTTTAGAGAATTAAGCACTTCTAGTGCCCTTTCTCCGCTAGTGGCGGTTACCACCTCATATCCCTTTGTTTCGAGCATAATTTTTAAATTAAAGAGTATATCTTCATTATCATCAACAACTAATAACAATTTTGACATTTCGGATTTTCTCGATAATAGATAAGTTGAATATTGATCTGTTTAATATTTACTTTGAGGTAAAAATACATGAATTCTCGTTCCTTTATCTAGCTCACTTTCAACTATTATATTTCCGTTATGAGCTTCAATTATTTCTTTAGCGATTGCTAACCCTAATCCTGTTCCCGAAACTTCATTTACATTACTTGAACGAAAAAAACGTTCAAAAATTTTAGGTAAATCCTCTTTTGGGATACCACGACCATTATCTTGAAATTGAAACAGTGTTCCCGAATTTTGATTAACATTGTATTTACCTTGGTAGTTTTCTATTGCTCGAATTTCAACCTTTGAATTTTCAGGTGAATATTTGATGGCATTATCAATAATTATCCTAAAAACTTGATCGATCCTTTTTGGATCCCCATGCAATTCAATTGTGTTGTCCACATCAACTTCAAAATTCATTAGTTTTTCTTTACCAATAGGTTCCATGAGATATAAGATTTCATTAATCACATCCAACGGCTTAAATTTTTTCCATTCCAATTCAAAACGATGTTCGTCAATTCTTGATATTAATAATATATCTTCGGCTAACTGATTTAACAATTGGATATTTCGGGATATACCATCAATTAATTTTTCTTCCAACTCTTCAGTAAGAGTTTCTTTATGTTTAGTAAGATATTCAATGGACATTAATAAAACTGTAATAGGGGTTCTTAATTCATGCGATACAGTTGAAATAAGCTGTGATAATCTTTGTTCTGCTTGTTTTCGTTCTGTTATGTCCATACCATAAATATTTGCATATTCCTCATTTTCTACCGGAGTAATTACTAACGTATATATGCGGTTGTTTGCTTTTAACTCAAGTTCCTGAATCTTATTATTATTCAGAACATATTTTGTCGTAGTTTCTAAAAATTGAGGTATCCAACTTCCCTCTTCAATATTGAAAATTTTTTGGCCGATTCTATTAGTATAAAGTACTTTTTTTTTGTCCACTCTTAACACAGGATTAGGATTTTCAGATGGAAATCTAGATAAATTGCGTATTCTTTCTTCGGCTTGTTTTCGTTCAGAGAAGATACCAATCATCTCAGATATACCATTAATTAAATATCTTTCTTCTTTAAAGAAAGGTCCTTCATCATTCTCAGGTTTTCTCTCTAAGTAAAAGACTTCAATTGACCCAATTGAATTTCCATATTCTTTAATATCTTTTTTTAATACCCATTCGGTTTCTTTAAAATTTGGCGTCTTTAATTCAAGGCTCTTATAAAAAAGTCTTGCACACGTTATTTCTGAGTACTGCCACGCTGGAGGGATATAAAACAAAACACGGTCAAGCACTTCTTCTATTGAAATATCCATTTGTTCGATTAATTTGGAGATGTTATAAAGACACGTAAGTTCTTTAACCCTTTCTTTTAAATCATATTCTCTACGTTTTATTTCTTCTTCCGCTCTCTTACTATCAGTAATATCTCGGAAAATTGATTGAAAATATGTTTTTCTAAGTAGGGTTATTACTTTAGCAGTTACATAAATATCTTTAATTTCCCCATTTTTAGTGCGAAATTTCGTCTCAAAATCGTCTCTTCCTTCTTTCAATACTTTTTCTATATGTTCCCTTGTCTCCGCGGGATTTTCTGTTACATCATAATCATTTATTTGCAAATTTTCAAATTCTTCACGCGTATAACCTAACATTTTGCAAACTGCATCATTAAACTCTACCGCTTTAAACGTGTCAAGATCCAAAATTATAATGCCATCAGGAGATTGTTCAAAGGTAATACGATAACGCAGTTCAGCTTCTTTAAGTAACTCTTCAGATTTCATCCGTTCTGTAATATCTGTGGACACACTAAGAAGCGATGAATATTTCTCATCAATATCTGTTAAGGGTTGTTCTGTTATCCAAAATGTCTTTTGGCCTGTTGGTAAGTCAAATGTACGTTGATATGAGCGAGTAATTCCATTCTGAATTAATTCACGGTTATTATTAAAGTATTCTTCAGCTAGTTTATTCGGGAAAACATCATAGAGTGTTTTTCCAATGAAATCTTCGGGCTTACCACCTAATTCACTTGCAGCCTTTTCATTAACTAGTAAATAGTGCCCATCCGCGTCCAGCATTGTAATACCTGCACCAGAATGTTTAATAACATTTTCTAACTCCAATTCACTTCTCTTGATTTTTCTAAATAGTAAAGAAAAGGGTTCCTCTATTCCTATTTGAATAATAGCTTTATAAATAAGATAAAATGCGATTATTTTAAAGATGTGTCCAACCAAGTTTGAAAAATCAGAGACTCCGATATAGAATGTGAAGGCTAACTCAGCGATCATAACTGCCACAGTTGAACCAATAATAAAAAGCAAAACTTTTTTATCAAATTCAGTTCGATTTTTAATGATGATTAACAGGGAAGAAAGTAGGATAAGATTAATAATATATTCACTAATAATTTTAAATCTCAGAGTTTACGATCATTTATTTAACATTCAAGGAGATAGGACATCACGAATATCGGCGTCTTGCATTTCCTTAAGTTTTTTTTTATTGTTATTCAAAACAATTGTGTTTATGGTGTTGATGAGATCAAGAATTTCACTATTTTCTATTTTGTAGTATTTTATATTACCTCTTTTCTCAAAACCGATGAGATCATTCTCTACAAGCATATTTAAATGTTTAGAGATTGTTGATTGCGATTTTTTCAAAGCATTCTTAATTTCTGATGCGGTTTTTTCACCGTTCTGTAATAGATCTATCATTTCTAATCTCGTTGGATCCCCAAGTACCTTCAAGAAATCAGTTGTTAATTCTCTTAATTTTTTTAATTCGCTCATGAAACACCAGAATTGTATTCAGTAAGTATGTGTTTTTATATCTTTTTAAAGCTTGTTTTAATGGATTATTAATGTTTACTTATTAATACGAAAATCACAAAGATTTAAATATTATATTATCGTAATATCGCGATATGTGAATATAAACTAATAAATAATATTCATAAAGTGAAGAGAAAAAATGATTGCTGATAAGATGGGAATTGATAATATAGATTGTCAGATTATGGATTTAATCCAAAAAGAACCTAGGCTCACTCATACTCAAATCGCTGAATATGTGGATCGTAGTCAACCAACAATAGGAATGCGAATAAGAAAACTTGAGAAAATAGGGGTATTGAAATACCAGGCTGGTATAAATATAAAAATGGCTGACCTTTGTTTCGTTCGAGTAGAAGTGCAAACTAAAAATCCAAAAAAGGTTATTGATAAAGTAAAATCTTGTCCATCGATGATAAATGCGTTTAAACTTAGTGGAAACGCAAATTTAAGTATCCTGATGGCAGGTTGGGATTTTAAGTTCCTCGATGACATTGTGAATATCAATTTTCGGAATGATCCAGATGTAATAAAGGTTCATATGGACATAATCGAAGATGTTGTAAATGACTTTGTTGCACCAATCACCTTAAATCTAGAAAATGGATTCGATTATGTAAACTGCTGTGGAAAATGTAAATGTCATACAGATTTTAATTGTGGTTAAAGATTTTTCCTTTCAATCTATAATAATAGCCCGTAATGAGCACGCTGTTGTGCAAATGTGACACTTTACACAATTTTCTTCACGTTCTTCTACTACGATACATTTAGGTGTAGAATCTTTATTAATGACTTTATAAATTCCTCGAAAACACGCATCTTCGCAAGCAAAGTCAGTACATTGAGAACACTTTGAAACATCTATATGGTGAAATTTATAGTCTTCAATAGTAGCTTTCTCGTCTGTCTCAGTCATTAATATACTTAAATAAAAAACTCTTTTTATCTGTTTAGATTATTATTTATTTGTTTATCATGAAATCTGGAAAACTTCCAATATTTTCGCTTCATAACCTAATGAAAGGCAAGTTCCTATCAAGGCCAAATAGGTTTGTGAGTGAAATTGAATACGATAATCAGATAGAAATAGCTCATATCCATGATCCCGGACGGTTAACTGAATTATTAATTAAGGGAGTTGATATTTTATTTACGTATTCACAGGGTAAGTTAAAATATTATGTAAAGGCCGTTAAAAAGAATAATGAATGGGTGTTAATCGATTCAGCTCTCCATTCTAAAATTGCTCTGAAGATTTTCCAATATTTACCCGAATTTGCGAATGTTAAAAATATTAAAAAGGAAGTACCGATTGGCAAAAGTAGGATTGATTTTTTGCTGGATGGCGTTCCATTAGAAGTAAAAGGCTGTTCTCTTGTAAAAAAAGGTGTCGCTTTATTCCCGGATGCTCCAACAGAACGAGGTACAAGGCATGTCGAAGAAATCATTAAACATAACGGTATCATTTTGATTTTAATATTACGAAAAGCAAAAGTGTTTTCTCCAAATTGGGAAACTGATCCTAAATTTTCTGGAAAATTAAGTGAAGCTAGAGAAAGGGGTATAAATATTATTCCTGTTCAAATAAGCTTTGATGGCAAGAACATTTATTATGAAAAGAAAATTCCATTAGCGGATTTCTAATTCAACAAATATCAAATAATATTATTACTCAAAATCAAGGTGCTCATTATTACAGATTACACATTCTTTATCTTGTTCGTGATATAGGTTTAGTGGGAAGACTAAATCGAGAGCAGCATCGGTGATATAATCCATATGAACCTTTAAAACATCAGGATTTCTCCTAAAATGATAATTAATGACTCTCTCAATATCTTTTTGATTTAATCCTACCATAAGAATACTTATATTCATACTCCCGCTTATTCTGAAACCATTTAATAGGAATGGACACTTTTTGATGATTTTAAATATCTCATGGGGATTCCTTGCCAAGAGATCCACACGTGCAAAACATAAATCCTTGTTTCTTATACTGATGCCAGCCTGATATTTCAATACACCTAATTTCTCGAGCTTTTTTATTCGTATCCCTATTGTAGGTTGACTTCGTGAAACTTTTTTGGCAATCTGTGCATGTGTTAAATGTGGAGCTTTCTGGATTAAATCCATAATCTGACAATCTATATCATCAATCCCCATTCTATCACTTAGCATCTCTAATAATTTTTTTCTCTCTTTTTAGTTGATTAAATCAGGAAAATTATAAAAAGAAAATAGCCAATATTGCGCATATTTATACATTTCTATCCTGAGGGGCATAAGGTATAAATTAATAGAAAATTTGAAAACGCTAGAATTTTTCTTTCATCGTGTTGTGTTTAAAAACCAAAATAGCGACGACTTATTTTTTATAAACAAATGCATATATTTTATAAGTTTAAATTGAAGAATTCATTATTTTAATATAAGATTAAAAAAAAATAATTAATGAAATATAATGATCTCAGATAAGTTAAAACTCGATGATATAGATCGCCAAATTATCATGCTTGTTCAAAAAGATCCAGCCCTCACTCATACAGAAATCGCGGAGCGGATAAACAGGTCGCAACCCACTGTTGGCATGCGCATTAAAAAGCTTGAAAAAAGCGGCATCCTTCAATTTCAACCAGGAATTAACTTTAAGAAAGTAGATTTATATCTAGCAATAGTAAAACTTAGAACTAAGAATCCTGATGAAATGATGGAAATGGCTAAATATTGTCCTTTTATGCTTAACGCATTGCGTTTATCTGGTGAACAAAATATCTTAATTCTGCTCGCAAGCTCTAACCTTGAAAAATTAGATAATATTATCAATTACCACTTCAGAAATAATCCAATCATCACCTCTGTATCCATGGAACTAATTATCGATATAGCTAAAGATTTTATTATGCCCATTGATTTTGATTCTGAACTACATGATCCCAGCATAGATAAAGGCTGCGGGGAAATTTGTAAAGTCAAAATCGCTAAAGCTAAGAAATCAATTGAATCTGCTACGCAATAAATATATTTTGCCCTCAAAATCAAAATTAATTAGTTTTTCACACTAAATTTTAAAAAAAAAGATTTATTCTTATTCATCCTCAATTTCTTGATGAAATTTGAAATTTGGTAAATCTTCGTGGATGTTACAGCCAGGACCACAATATCTTCCGTCGAAATTCTCAATCTGAAAGTCAATTGGTACTACAAAGTCATGGATGGATTCAATTAACACATTTGTTTTTACATTTATTACATCAGGATCTTTCCTAAAACACAGATCTACCAATTTCTCAATTGTTTGTAAATCAGAAGCGGAGATAAAGAGGATCATATTAAACTCCCCTGAGACCTTGAATGCATGGTTAATAAATGGGCAGTTTTCGATTTTTCGAACAATCTGCTCTACGTCCCTAGTAGAAATAGAAACAATGGCGACTTTTATATCTGCTTTTTTAATATTGAATCCCACAATTTTAGTCAAGAGATGTTTACGTTCCAATTTTATTATCCGCGCTCCGACAGCTGGTTGAGATTTTTCAATTTCCTTTGCTATGGCGCTGTGGGTTATGTCTGGGTCTTTCTCAATCATCTCAATGATTACTTTATCTGCATTATCGATTCCTAAAATATCGTTAAAGTTTTTTCTCTTCATATCCATTTTATTTTTTCTATTTCTCCAAATTCATTAAGAAAATTCTATTTTTATAATCTTTCTATTATGAATAATAAATATACCATCGACTTAAAAAATGATTTATTTCCAAGATCAATAATATATCAATTATCTATAATAATTTCAGGAATTGCATTAACCAATTTATAAAAAATTGAGAAATGAAAGCTTATTGCTTCTAACCATTTAAATTTAAATAATCGAAGGATTCAAAGTTTACAAAAAACAGGGGACAATAAGTTGTCATCCATTATAGCACGTTTGTAAATATGTTAATGATAATAATTACTACAGCAAAACCAACTAATCCTATAAGGAACTTAGTAGGATCTCCCTTTTCTTTTTCAGGAATAACTTCTCGCACAATAACATAAAGAATCACTCCAGATATGAAAGAGTAAAAGATAAACAGGAGCTCTAAATTCTTAGGTAAAAGTGTATTAATTATTAGACCGAAAATAATACCAGTCAGAGCAGATGTTGCTAAAATATATTTTATTTTTCCCCTCATTTTATATCCTGCTTCTTCATAGATATCCAAATCAGTGAAAATCATATGACTTTCAGATCGTTTCGAAATTACTGTTCTAAAAAACGCATAGAAAAAGAATAAGATACCGGACACTAATTCTATCCTCAATAATCCTACCAGGATTATTCCAACAAGAAAATGATATGTATAATCCGTGAAAAACCTAAATTTTTTTAATTCTTTATTGATATGGTTCTGTATTTTTATTTTATAATTATTTATATTATTTTTCATAGTTTCTTCTTGGGCATTCAAATCAGATAAAGTTCGGGCGATATCTTTTAGGGCAAGTATATCTAGATTTTCTTGTTTTAATTCACTTGTGAGGATTTTCTCCATATTATGCTCAACACTTTCGAGTATTTTTTCTTTCTGTATCAATTTTCGCATTTTTTTTTGAGTTCTTCCTTCAACTTTTTGGAGAATCAGCTTCTCAGTAATATGGACAAAAATAAAACCAATCAAGACAAAAATGTATTCAAAAATCTCTAAGTGAAAGGGAAATTCTGGCAATCTTTCTGCGATTTCAGGGAGTACTATAAGGAAAAAGTAGACGACGGAAATTCCAGCAATATATGAAGCATGCAATTCAAAAAGCCTGTGTTCAAAATATTCTGCTATAAAGAAGAAAACTCCAAAAGTTAAAGCTAATATTACCACTAAGATTAAATTAACACTCATTAATATTGAAATTAGATTTAAAATTTAATAAAGTTGTAGTAATAAACTAAAACTATGAAATTTATAATTAAATCCCTTAATCTCATCTACCAACTTATCTTAAATTTCTCGAAATAAATGAAAGTTTATAGATGTGAACCATAAAATTATAAATTTAATGTTGAGTTTGATTACTAAATTTAGGAATAAAATGCGTCTTTGGTGAATTTAATTCAGTTTTTAATTATCTGTTCTTCAGAAGATAAAGCTTCCTTGAATATACGAGACAAGTTTTTAAAATCAAAATTGTTCAATTTCGAAGAAAAAGATTATTCATGGCATAACAATCAATTATTCAAACTTAAAACACTGGTTACTCAGAATGATGAAACAAACTATTTAGGGGAAAATGAAATATTTTTAGGGCTAACAAAAGACCCACTAATCTTTCTGAATGATCTAAAATTGGATAAATCTCAAATCAAGCCAGATTTGCTTATTTTTGCAAGTCGCCATACGTCCAAAACCACACGACCTGCTTTTCTTGTTCATTCTACTGGAAATTGGAGTCAAAACATTGATTTTGGAGGTGAACCTCAAGAGTTATCTAGAACAAGCGCTTTTCTTCTTAAGGCAGGGTTTCTTTCTTTAGTAAATCAAGCATCCTTAAATGATTCCACTGAGTTTTCCCTTGATATTGAAGTAACTCACCACGGACCGACGATTTTGGAACAACCATTAATTTTCATGGAATTGGGAAGTAGCAAAACGGAATGGGTTATCGATGACGCGGGTGAAATACTGGCAAAAAGTATTATAAGCTCCATCTTTAAGTATTTAGAATATATAAGGTTTAAAAATCAGAGCGTTGGGTTAGGTTTTGGTGGTCCTCATTATGCCCCCAATTTTAATAGATTATTACGAAATAATGAGGTGGCGATGTCATTTATTTGTCCCAAATATTATATACAAAATTTAGATAAAACCATAATTTCGAAAATGATAGATAACACCTACGAAAATGTCGATTATTTTATTATAGATTGGAAGGGAATGAACTCTGATGATAAGAAACTTTTAATTCCTCTTTTAGAAGATTTTAACATTCCAATAAAAAAAACAAAGGATTTTTGATACTCTATGTATATTCTGGCTGAATTATAAACTGGTTGTAAGGCCAGTTTATCTATTTCCTCTCAATTTTTCATAGTATTTTACTAAATTCTTGAAAACATAATGGACCGGAGAATAGCCTTGAGTTGCTGTTTTTTGGAGTGTTTTTGCAAGGAAATCACCGTATTTGATTTTACCATCTAAAGTAACATTTAATTCTCGGACGTTATAAAAGCTACGGAAAAATCCTGTTGGCCAATCCACCAATGGTTTCAAAACTTGACTGTAGTGGATTTTTCCCTCTTTACTGAGTTCTAACTCTTTTTTTAATCCATAAAGATAATTGTTGCCTTTCTTTTTTATTGTTATAATTCCATCTTCTTTAATTTCTTCCATTAACTTATTAATATCACTTAATTCTATTTCGGTTATATTTAGTTTCTTCAGACTATCCAGGATGGTCGTATTCATTTGGCCTTTTAATTTAATCATTGTATAATTTCTAGCTATAATATTATATTTTAGAGGAACAGATTCATGATCTAACTTATTATATTGAATTAAATTGCCTAAAATTTCTTTTGCCACAAAGTATTTCAAGATTAGTTGATCTTCTTCTGAAAAACTATTTTTAAATAACTCAGAATCGAAATATGATTCGTACAATGTATTCAATAATGATTTTATACAGTAGAACCCATCCACAATTGCTTGTTCAACATTTTTTAAGACTTTAATTCGATATTCAATGTCTTTTACGAATTTTGCCTTATCGAGAGGTATTTGGCGAACAAGATGAGGTTTATCATTTATTGGATTTAAATATTCGTCCCATTTTTTCTTGAAACGGTAGGACTGTGCCTTTGCAATGTTTGAGAGCTTGTGAACAACTTCTAAAAGCTTTTTTAAGAATTCAGCCTCAGATACTTGTGTCATCCTCTAAATACCACACCCTAAAACTATTTTTTTTTTAACTATATTAATAATATTAGACTCTAGATCTTTTTAAATTTTAAACAAAAACACTGAAATACAAACGAAGTGATAAAAGCAATAATTTATCTCAAAACATAAATTTTTATAAAAATAGAATGTATTGTATAGATGAAAAAACATGATTGATCATATTGCAATAGCTGCTAATTCAGAATCAGATTCAGATCTTTTTTTTATTCAATTATTAGGTTTGAAAAAGATTAGAGAAAAAATCGTTTCATTAGAGTTAATGGAAAAATTCTTTGGAGTAAATCGGAAGCATAAATTTGTGAGTTACGGTGGTGAAACAATGAATTTTGAAGTATTTATAACAGAGGATAACACGAAAGCAAAAGATGTGTATACTCATTCTTGTTTATTTATAAACAATCGGGATAAATTTGTAGATAAAGCCGCATCACTGGGTTTTACAGTGATTAGAGTCCCAAGAGGTGATGGTATTGGATATTTTCTTTTTATTAAAGATTTATTTCAAAATCTCTATGAAATTAAAGAAAAAGAATAATTACTGTTATCTACAATGAGAACAAATCTTATTTAACTAAGATACCAGAAGCTTTAATAATTCGCATATGGTCAAACGCTAATTTTAAAGATGGTATTTTTGATAAGGGTATAATTTCTAACGCTGCAGCATCATCTTGTGCTTTAGGTTTCTCATTTTTTGTTCGTGGTTCGCATAAATATGCAACAGTAACAATATGCCCTCTAGGATCACGTTTAGGATCAGAAAAGACTCCAATTAATTTTACAATTTTCACTTTAATATTAGTCTCTTCATAAGCTTCTCTTATACAAGCATCTTCTACACTCTCACCTATCTCAACAAATCCCCCTGGAAGAGCATAAGAGTTTTTAAATGGAGGATTTTTTCGCCGAATTAAAACTATATCTTCTTTTTTATTGAGCTGAATGACAGCATCTACAGTTAATAATGGACTTTTTTGTTTTTGCATAATTTTCTTATTCATCCCATACTTTTGATGCGAGTAGGTGTTCAATTCTTGTTTTCCTTGGTCTTCTGAATTCTGTATGGTCTTCCTTGCGCTCTAATAAGAGAGTCTTTTCAAGATCAGTAGAATTAACCATATACACTTCCAAATCTCCCTCATCAAGATAAATATGATTAAAACAAGGCTTGTCATCAGCGCGAATTTTGTCAGAGGTAGAGGTTCCGCAATAAAGGAAAGTTGTAGGACCTATAACGTAGGCGTGTGGTATATGACGGTGCCCACAAATTGCTAGGTCAATTTTGAAAAGTTGTGTGAATTCAAGGATTTCTCCAGCGTCTCGAACAGTTGTGAATTTCTGACCTGATAACGGTGGAGGGATTAAATGATGATGTAATGCAATTACCCGATTTTCTAAATTCACATTAAATTGCCGTCCGAGCCAATCTAATTGCTCATCTCCAATCTCTCCGTATGCGAGATCATCTCTAGCACTGCAAACTCCAACAATAATGGTATTTTTATTTTCAATTAACATTCTTGAGCGACGTGGACCAATAATCTTCTCGTAAAAGATAAGACCTGAGTTTTTTGCGTCATGATTGCCGGGAACAGCCATAAAACGAGTAATATTTCTTATTCTTTCAATATAACTCAAAATACTTTTGAATTGTGAGATTCTACCTTTATGAATGAGATCCCCCGTGCATATTACAACGTCTGGAGTATTATTTTCTATATATTGGATAATATTTTCCATATACTCCGGTACGAATTCACTTCCGTAATGAAGGTCGGATATCTGTATAATTTCAACCAATTTTTCAACACCCTCTAACACTAAGTTTATAATTTAAGAGATAATTTCGATTAATTATAATTTTAATAATAAGTGTTTAATTTAAAATTTAATGAGAAAATTCCGATAAATAATAAGTATTTACAATAGAATTTAAATTCGAATAAAATAAAAAAATCAGTCTAGTTAGCACTCTCTATACAGAGAGATTTAAATGAAGTGTTGAGTTTTTGCTGTAATTTACGCTCTTGCGCTACTATTAGAAGATTATTTTGATTATTACAATCAAAACAGATATCACTTATATTAATATGGCGTAATTCTCCACATTGAGGACAGCTAAACTTCTTAAAAATAGGTTTCATGCTAATTTTCTTACCTCTATAATTTCTTTTTCTCACTTATTTATAAAAAAAGAATATTGAGTTTTAAGCACTCTCGCCATATTATATAAAGTCTATATAGCCTATATAGATAATATGAGTTTAAAATTAAGTAATGTCTAATTTATTCATGATATAAGTTTTCACATCATCAACAGCTAAAGACGTATTATTAATAAAACCCTGTCCATAATCCTTTTTACCTCCTCCTTTTCCACCAAAATTTTCAACACATTCTCTTACAAGACTTCCAAGGTTTAATTCAGAGGCTTTAAGTGGTTTTTCACCTTCCATAGCTAAAACAATGACTCCTTTATCAGTTTTATTTAAAAATATGCCTATCACATTATCATTGTATCTCATTATCCTTATGGAGAAGTTTTTAAGATCATCTTGAGTTAAATCTTCAAAAGTTTCGATCACGAGCTTGAATGATTCATAATCTTGACCATTCGTAATTAATCTTTCAATGTATTCCACACTTAAGAGATTCTTTGTTTGCTTAATTTTTTTTATTCCTTCTATCCATTCTGAATACAATTTTTGGATTTTATTCGGAATATCGTCTTTTTTAGTACTTAAAAACTGAGAAATTTCTGATAAAACATCACCTTCGTATGTTTCTGAAGAACTTAACTCTAAATCTCTTTCATCTACTTTACCGGACTTGAGTGATTTATTTACACTTTTCCACTTTCCAAGTAATTCTTTTACGCGTCCAGTGAGTTGTTTACGTTCAACATTTAAAATGAGTTTTAAATCATCAAGGATTATTTTATGTTTTTCTTTTAATATCTCTGTAGCGTTGCCTGCTACAAATGTTAATCTGACTACACCATCTTGAATTTTTTGTGATTTTGTTATGTGTATATAGCCAGATTCAGATGTGTTATTCAAGTGTGTGCCACCACAAGCCTCAACATCAATTCCAGGTATTTCTACAATTCTCAGGTTTTTACCAGGAACAGCTCCTCCTTGGTAAATAGCCATGCCGTATTTCTGTTCTGCTTCTGTACGAGGAATGAAATCTAAATAAAGATCTATACTTTTATTAACTATTTTATTTGCTTTCTTTTCTATTTCAAGTAATTTATCTTTAGGGATTTGTTCATAATGGGTTATATCAAGATGAGAATTTTTCAATGTTTTTTTTGCACCAGCTTGATTCACATGGCTTCCTAAAACTTCACGAGCGGCAGCGTTAACAATATGTGTGGCAGTATGATGTTGGGAGAGTTGTTTCCTCCATTCCTTATCAACTTCAATTTTGACGATATCGCTCTGCTTAAATTTAGGTATTTCTTCAAGAATGTGAATAGTATGATTACCTTGTTTTATTACTTCATTAAATTTTTGGCCGTTAATTTTTCCTACATCATGTAATTGACCACCAGAAGTTGGATATGCCACAGATTTATCCAAAATAACTTTTTTATCAAGAATTTTTAATACTTTAGCTTCATTAGAAGTTATTGTATAATCATGGTAATATAACGATTTAGTCTCTGGAATATCTGCTAAATCTAATTCAATTCCTCTTTCAGTAGCATGGATTTGTTCTATTTTTTCATGTCGTTCCACAATAAGACTATAAAAATCATCAGGAATCTTCACTTTTATACCATATTTTTTTGCGGTAGATTTTACCATATCTGGGTTTATCCCATTAGAATCATAGAGTTCAATCAAAGTCTCTGTAGAAATTTCGCCCTTCTTTAAGAGATTTTCTAATATTTTACCAGCTTTTCTCTTTGTAGCATAAAATTTTTTCTTTTCAACGTCTAAAATTTCTCTAATCTCTTCTAAATGTTCGGATACTTCGGGGAAAATTCTCTCTAATTCTTTAGCATGCCATCTGCAAACATCTGCCATATTAATATTCCAATTAAACTGATCAATAAAGCTAATAGCTCGCCTAAAAATGACTCTAAGATTATACCCTCCACCTACATTCGAAGGCAATTTTCCATCATTAATGGCAAACAGTAAACTGCGAGCATGTTCCGCGATGGAATAAAGAGCGGTCATAGGTAAAATAGCTTCCTTTAATTTCTTTATATCCATTCCCAACTTATCAGAAACTTGATGCCATGCTTCTTTCATATCATCTACTTCATCAATATTTAGATACGCAGAATATTGAGAGAATTTATTATAAAGATCCAAATCTAAATTAATTTTTGTTATATCTCTTAACTTTGATAAAACATAAGGAAATATTGCCTCATACATGTTTGGTGTACCTTGAGAAAACCAAGCAACGCGTTCCTGACCTAATCCCATATCAAGAACTTTAAGTTTTAGTTCACGAGGGCCTTTGGGAGTTTGTTCAAACATGGTATAGACTTGGTTGAAAAGTTCAACTCCTCTACTAAAGAATTCAAGACTGCATCCAAATGAGCCACCACCTGCCCATGAATCCTCGTGTATTATTATTTCTTCCTTTGGCAGACCGACACCTTCATGAATAAAATCATGAATATCCATAAATAATTCGCCTTGGTTCCACTCAGAAGGGGAAACAAATGTATGCTGGCCAATCATTACAAAACCAGTATTATGTGAGCCAGTTATTCCTACATTCTCAATATCATTGAATCTTAAGCAAAACTGAGGTATTATAAGCTTTTTAGCTGGAGGTTCTACTTCTCCAGTTATAACATATGGTTGAAATGCTGAAATTGATGCTATTGTAAATTCAGAAGTAGGATTCCATCTTGCGACACATGGATATCTTTTTATTGGTTTATATCCTCTTGGTTCAAGAATTTCAACGATTTTTTCCCATACTTCAATAAAAGATAGTTTGATTTTAGAAGGATTATCAATTACTACCTGAAAACCACCAGAACACGCAGGATCTCCACATACTTTCCTTTCTTCGTTTGTTGTCCAAAAAAAAGCTTGACAGCATTTACATTGTTTTCTCATGTATCCTAGATTTCTGAGTTCTTTTGTAGGAAAATAATCGTCAGGATTTTTTGAAGTTATTTTTTTAAAGACTCTTTTTAATTCTTTATCGGTTTGAGCTATTTTTAGTTCTCTCTGCTCTTCATCAGAAATCATAATAATCAGTTAGAAGTTTTCGAGAATTTTTATTTGTATTAAATAAATGAATTCATTTTCTCCTAAAACATTTACCCCTACATTTTTTACATCATTAAACCTCAAGCAAAATTGAGGTATAAAGAGTCTTTTTGCGGGTGGAAGTAACTTCCGAAGGTAATATGTTCTTGAATAATTAGCAATAATGAGGGGACAAAGGCAAAAGATAAAATGAAGGGAACAATTACTTTATTAAAAAACACCCACAAGTGGCTTGGATAATTAAATTGAAGGGAACAAAGCGAATAAATATTAAAGCAGGTATGCGAGTTTTAATCGTATTAAAGAAAGATCAGCGATCTGGTAAGTTAACCGAGGGTATAGTCAAAGATGTGCTTACAAACTCCCCTAATCACCATTATGGGATTAAAGTCCGGATGAGGAACGGTGAAGTTGGGCGAGTGAAAGAAATAATTAGCTCTAAACAATAAGTAATTGTCAATATAACGTTATTTTATAAAAGATTTTTTAAATACCAAAAATATATAGGCAGTGTAACTCTTTTCTACTAAATAATGGGGTTTTTTTTAGTAATTATTACTTTTAAATATTCAAGATTGAACATTTATTCGTCGAATAATAAGATATTTTCGATGCACTTTAGATAATTGCATCAATTATAATTTCTTCTTCTGAGATGGGGTACTTAATTATTTCAATGATGAAACCCGCTCATAAATTTTTCCAAAATAAAAGGAGGATGATTTATGTGAGTGTAGGTATAGGAGAAACCCACAACAGAAAGAAAAATGTTAATAAAATGTTAAAAGATACATATAGAATGACCGGAACGGTCAAATGGTATAATGAAAAGAAAGGATTTGGATTTATTACATCCGATATGAACAGTGAAGATGTTTTTTTACACCATACTGCACTGCAACCGCACGAGGATGTACCTATCGCCACTGGCGATCGTATTACTTTTGCAATCCAAAAACAAGAAAAAGGACCCGCTGCTCTTGAAGTAAAACGGTTCGAAGAAGAAAACAAGATACTACAGTCTGATCAAGTTGGGATTAGTATAAAATTTGCTGAGCTCGGCTTAAAGCCAGAATTATTGCGCGCAATAAAGGATGCTGGCTATGTAGAGCCGACACCAATCCAAGTTCGGGCAATTCCTATCGTTTTGAATGGACAAGATTTGCTAGGGTGTGCTCAGACTGGAACGGGTAAAACTGCAGCATTTGCACTTCCTACTATGCAGCGTTTGAGTAAAAACTCAGACAGTCAAAACCGATCGAATGTCACAAATAACATCAAAAAACAACTCCTACGTCGAGTAAGGGTTTTAGTGCTTGCACCCACGAGGGAGCTGGCGATCCAGATTGGGGACAGTTTCAACATTTACGGAAAATATACCGGTCTAAGAAGTACTGTCATTTACGGTGGTGTTGGACAAAATCCACAGGTAAAAAAATTAACGCAAGGAGTAGATATTATAGTTGCGACACCCGGTCGATTACTCGACTTGATAAGGCAAGGCCATATAAATCTGGGCCATGTCGAGGTGTTGATTTTGGACGAAGGCGACAGAATGCTTGATATGGGTTTCATCCACGATATTCGTTCTATCGTCAAGATGGTGCCACAGAAAAACCGACAGACCTTACTTTTTTCTGCTACAATACCTCGTGAAATAATTAAATTCGCAAAAAGTATTCTCCATGATCCTGTAGAAATAAATATATCTCCCGACAAACCCACCTTGGATATTATTAACCAAGCTGCATTTTTTATATTGAAAGAAAAAAAACAAGCTTTGTTGGAATATTTACTCGCTGATTCAACTATTACACGAGCACTGGTTTTTACGCGGACCAAGCATGGCGCGAATCGTGTCGTTAAGAAATTGCAAAGGAAAGGAATACGCGCTGAGTCGATACATGGAAATAAATCACAAACTGCACGTCAAATTGCGCTTAAAAACTTTCGTACCGGAAAAGCTCGAGTGTTGGTAGCTACCGATGTTGCTTCGCGCGGTCTTGACGTAGATAACATCTCACATGTTATCCAATTTGACTTACCAGATGCACCGGATACCTATTTGCATCGCATCGGCCGAACGGCAAGAGCAGGTGCGGGAGGGACTGCTTTTGCATTCTGCGAAGAGAGCCAACACAAACAATTAAAAGAGATCGAGAGATTAATTCGAATGCGCGTGAAAATAGTCCGAAACCACCCCTACATCATTGGACGCCGTAAAATAAAGCAAAAGTAATTCTAAAAGTAAATATTTCAAAAGTTATTTTTTCTATTTTATAATGTTAAAACTTGAAGTCGTGAATATCCCTTTTTCGCGAAATCATAATCGAGTAATTCTATTTTTTCTGGAATTATCTTTAATAATAATTTTCTCTTTCCGCGTACAATCTTCTGGACTTTCTCGAATTCTTCATCACCCGCTCTTAAAAAAATTAATCTTTCTCTCCCTGAAGCAGTAATTTGCATGCCTTGTATTTTTCCTTCTGATATAGGAGTATATATACCTATACTTACATAAGGATTCTCTTCTATATTTTTAACTTTTCTTCCCGGAGCAGGACCAACATATATGTTAAAGCTATCTTGTTCAGTATAAAAATCCATAGGAGTAGCACGAGGAATGTTATTATTACAAGTACATAATACTAATACTTTTCTCGTATCCAAATAACTTCGAATTTCTCTTCTTAATTCCTCTTCTGGCATAGGTTGCTTGCTCATAATAGAAACCACTACATAATAATTGAATCTTATTCTATCTAAAAACTAATAATCCTAAATACTATGAATTAGAATTAGTAAAGAAAAATATTAAATTTATGAAACAACCTTAAAAACCAAAAATACTTTGGGGTGTTGCTTCAAAACCAGAATCTACAGCTGCTCGAACGTATGGAGACACTGGTCCATTAGCTATAACCATTATTTTTATCTTAGATCCTAAATCTGGATTATTCTGTACTCCAAATTTTAAATTAGCGTCTGCTGGAATTTCATTCGATATCGTAGAAATAATTTTATCTACCTTGGTGAGTGGTAAAGTGTGATCACCTGAAACCGATACTAAACATCTTTTGACTTGACTTGCATCCGCTTGTATAAGAGGATTATTTATTGCTAATTTTGCTTTTTCAATTAAATCAGATTCATCTCCTCCAGATTCTGCAATACCAATTAACCCAGTTGGATATTTTTCATCCTTTATGAATACCTTTTTTACATCAGCAAAATCAATATTCACTAAACCGCAATTATTAATTAAATTGACTACTTCACCAATGTTTCTTATGAGAACTTCATCCATAATTTTAAAACCTGTAATCATAGGAACTTGTCCAACAACTTTTAATAGATTATCATTAGGGATTGGGATTAAAAAATCAGAGTATTCAGCTAGATTTTTTAAACCTACTTTTGCTCTTGCTGCTCTTTGAGCTCCTTCTGATTTAAAGGGAATAGAACAAAAAGTAACTACAATTGCATCGTTCTTTTTTGCTTCTTGTGCTATAATAGGGGCGGCACCCGTACCTGTACCACCACCTAAGCCACAAGTTAAAAAGACAATATCCGCATTCATTGCCTTACTTAGTCTTTCACGGTCTTCTTTTGCAGCTTCAGCACCTACTGAAGGGTCATTTCCAGAGCCCAACCCACGACACCGTTCTTTTCCAATTAAAATTTTATGTTTAGCATTCGCATAGTATAGATCATGAGCATCTGTATTTATGTTGTAAGTTTCAGCATTCATATTCATAATACCCATATCTTCTAAACGTGAAACCGTGTTATTTCCTGCTCCCCCTACTCCAACTACTAAAGATTTAATTTTCAGAACTTTTAAAAGATCTGCTAGGTAGCTATCATCGTCGCAGTTAGGATTTGAATTATGGTTTTGGTTATGTTTTGTTATATTATTAAATCTTTCTCTTACAGAAGCGCGTGATTTAGCTATATCCGTTAAATTAAAGGGCTCATCATCCATAAATTATCATCACATAAAATTTGTATATTATAATACGAGAACGATATCAGTATAATATATCGAAGTAATATTTGTATAATACGAGAACGATATCAGTATAATACATCGAAGTAAGATATTTATCAGATCTGAATATGGAATTTGCATTTTTAACCTAATTTGTATATTTATCTCAATTTTTTCATCTGAAATAATTGACAACACGCCGTAGTAAAAGTTTATAAGGTTATATTTGCATGTTTATCATGCTTAGGGGCAAGAGATATGGAAATTGATAATATAAAAAATAGCAATGATGGCTCGTCAAGCGATTCAGAGAGTGTTGATTTGATAAAAGTAAGAGCAAAAATCACCTGTCCGAATGGTGATTACAAGAAGACGTTTAGAAATCAATTTTTAAGAAAGGATATAGAGCTAATGGTAGTATCATTGAAGGTATTCGACTGGATGTGCTGCAATCGTTGTGGAGAATTACTTAGCCTTAATTTGGAATTTGTAGTTTAATTGAAATTTAATGCAATTGTTCATTATATATTAAGATTAATTTGACCATATGCACCTCCTCCCCCTGGTGTATATTTAATCTCATTATTTCGAATTGACCCAATAACAGAGGCGATATTTTCATTAAATTCTTCAATTTTATTTAGAGGAGTGTTAATTAGAATCTCAAATTCAACACCTAAATTTTTAATAATGTTGGAATATTCGCTTAACACTGATTTACTAGTGGTACTTTTTATTCCCCTTATAGAACGAATTATATCAATCAAAGGTACACTATTTATATAAGGTGGTCTATGTTTGGGATGGATAGGTTTATCAAATGAAGAAATAATCTCAATTCTTTCACTTACACCCAATTTAATTTTAAAATTCTTTTTGAATTCTTCTCTACACGCGGGACATATCATTTTATTTTTGGATACATGGTTAATGTATTCTTTTCTTGAAATTAAAGGATTATTCGAATAGAAAACTATAAAATCCTCTGTTATTGAATAATAATTGAGTATCGTATCACCTTTTTTTTTCCCTCTTTTGAATATTATTCTCCTTCTACATTTATGACAAAACATATTATAATATTTCCCTAATTTTGGATGAAGTCCTACATTTAAAATTAATTTACGGTCATTTTTTCTTTTAATACCTAGTAAAATTTCTTCGAATGAAGCATTATCAATTTCAAATTTATTGAATTCCCTTCCCAAAGCACGAGGATTTTGTGAGTGTGCATCACTATTGCTTAAAAAAGTAATATTTTTCAGACAATCCAAACGATCTGCTAATTCTGTGTCTGCTGATAGTCCTAATTCAAGAAAATGGATATTTTTAACTGCATCTTGATAACAATCTTTTAATGTTTTAAATTTTCCTTGTCTAAATATAGCTTTAAACGGAGTAAAAGCATGAGCAGGTCCAATTAAGCATCCTGAATCAATAACTATCTCAACTACCTCTGCAGGAGTCAAATTTAGGTGAGGTCGACCACCCCATTCTCCTAGTATATTTTTAGAATACTTAGATAATTTTTTTTGTATTTCTCTAACTGCTGTGAAGTCAGGAAATAAAATTACCTGATGTACACTTTCACTATCTTCTATCTCAGTTTGGAGAATAAAATAAACATTTTTATAGTAAAAAGCACCATTCCCATCCTTCTTCAAATTTTTTTCCATGTATTTAAGCCAATCTGGTTGTAAAATGTCACCTGTTCCAAGAATATGTAAACCTTTTTTAATACAGGTTTCAGACATCGTATCTAAATTTAATGATTTTGAAACTGCTATTGAATGGATTCCATGAATATGTAGATCGGCGTTGTAAATATCCATTTATAACTCAAAATATTGATTTTATAAAAAAGTTAATTTTAAGCTTATTAGATTCTTCTATTTATGGTTAAATAATTATCAATTTATCTTGTAATGGATCGCTTAGCAAGATTCTAAAATATTCTTGCTTGTTTTGAAAACTTACTTTTTCTAATTTACCTTCAACCAATACCATCTCCCCATCTTTTACCTGCTCACAAAATCTACCTCTGAATGAAGCTATCTCACTAATATTCTTTATATTAATGTTTTTTGGGTAAATTCCGTTTTCTAAGATTTTTCGGGGAGAGATTTTATATGAACATGGAGTAAAAATAGAATCTTTTGAATCCATGATTTCTGCTCTAAGTTTAATTCTTCCATAATTATTATACTGATAATCATAGAAATTTCCTCCCCAGTCTTCTGGACTTTTAATGTATCTAATAAAAAAATCGACATTCTTATATTTGCCTTGATGTAGCTTTCTTTGTTCACTTTTAAGAAATGATTCAAAAGGGATCTCAGAACCACCAAATCTCCATTTATAATGAGTTTTATACTCACCCATATTATATTTTCTACACATTTTCGAATTTTTCAATATGGTTGTTAAGGTTTTCTGGAATTCAATACTGTTTTCTGTACCATAAATTATTAAATCTATATCAGAATCATCAGTATTCAACCCTACCATTAGAGATCCTGTGATTCCTAATGAATTTTCTGAGAGATTTCCTTCGGAAATGAAAAATTCACATAATTCCCTTGAAAGATTCTCGCTCCTAGTTACTTGGTCTTTTTTAATTAGTTCTTTTAAGAATTTCCTTGGAGAATATATCATTTTAATATCTTCATTTCTTACGCCTTGAACCTCTAAATCAAATTCTTTGGAAAAGAAGAGATAATTTGGATAATTTTCTCTCAAAAAAGTATATCTATCACTCAATTTGTAGATTTTTTTAAATGAAACATTATTTTTTATCCGACTCCCTTTGGGATGAGGAAAAAATCTTAGGAAGCTAATTTTTCTCTCATTAGGATGAAGTAATCCTTTCACATCAAAAAATAAGTGGGTTTTTTTTGTTTCAATATAATCTCCTTCAATTCCTTCAATGATTTTCATAAACTTCACGATATAAATAATTAATATTTTGAAGGAGTTTTAGTTTTAATCTTATGCTTGGGAATAGCCTTGTTCTTTCTTACTTCTCGTTCAAAGTTTCTTTTCTCATTCACAAATCTCTGTTTATCTTTGTCTAACTTTTCCCTTTCACGCTTAATTATCCTTTTTTCATTAATTATGTTTGCTTTCTCTTTCTCCAAATTTTTATACTCATTATTAAGCCTTCTGAGCTTTTCCTCTAAATTTGGTATTTTCTTAGTCAAGGAATGATACTTTTCTTCTGCACGAGGAATTTTCCTTTCTAATTCTTTTAATCTTGATTCTTGTTTACGTCTTCTTTTTTCTAGTTCATTGACGTCACTAACTACTTTGTCCCTCGATTTTTTCAAGTCAACTTTTTTCTTATTAATTTCACGATTTATTGAGTTTAAGTCATCTTTTTTATAACGGACACTTTCTTTCTCCTCTTTCAATTTTCTCCTTTCGCCAGAAATTCTGTTTTTTTCATCAATAATTTCTCTTTTTAAATTGTTGATTTCCTTATTTAAAGCATCCCTTTCTTTGGTTAAAGATTTAAGTTCATTTCTTAAATCCATTAATTTTTTTTCTAAATCCTCATTAGTCCGCTTTAAAGCTTTTTCCCTTCTTTCCAAGCCAGGGATTTTAGTTTTAATTTCCTTAACGTGAGCCTCTGTCCGAGTTTTTTCTTTTTCTAAGAATTTTTTATCTTTTACTAGATCCTCTCTTAATTTATCTAATTTTTCTTTAAACTTTTCTAATTCTGCATTTTTCTGATCTAATTCTTCATTTTTACTTCTAAGTTTTGTTTTAAAGAGTCTTTCTTTTGCAGCTAAATCATTTCTTTGTCGCTCTAATTCATTTTTTGTTTCTTTTAATTGATCTCGTAAGGTATCTCGATGGTAGAGAAGATTTTTTACTTCATTTTCTTTTTCTTTTCTTTTTTTTTCAAGATCTTCAATATTCTCTTTATAGTTTTCAAGTTGTTTAATAACTTTCTCCCATTGACTCTTTTCTTTATATAGCTTAATCCGTTCTTTTTTCAATTTTTTTGACAGTTTCTTATCCGAAATGCTGTCTAGTTCTTCACTTGGTGTTTTCTCCCGAATTTGGAGTTTAGGTATAGGTTCATCGTTCATAAAATGTCAACAATCATCTTATTTTGCTAATAATTTCATATGAATATTAACTCTAAAGTGTTTGCAAATTAAAAATTTGAAATAAATTTTTTTCATTTGCAAAAATTGTTTATATTACTTATTATCCTTTATTTTTATACCAATATTTCAAGAAGATTTAATAATAACTAATAGTTTTTACAAATTGGTGTATATTAATTGAGCTTTGAGAATAACTTTGATGAAGATTTAGATGAAGATTTAGAAGATGAGATAGATGAGTTTTCTACAGAGAGATCTGAAAAAAAGGTTAAATCTAAAACGCCAGCCAATAGAACGGTTCCTGGAGGTAAAAAGATATCTGTCTATTTTATGTCTACTATTGGTCCTGGTGAAAAAAAGCAAAAATTACTCTTAAATACAGGAAATCTCGTTGGAGATATAAAAGAAACTGTGGCAAACTTATTTGGTTTAGATTCAGATGATTTTCATTTATCATCAGGTGGAATCACTATGGATGAGAATTCACCTTTAAAGGAATATAACATCGCAGATGGGGATGATATCCTTTTAATTCCAGCAAGTATCGCTGGTATTTAATTATGAGATAAAAAAGAGTTTTATAATATAAGTTTAGTTTCCATTTTTTCTTGGAATCAAGGCAATTTCATCATCATCATCAAGATCATAATCTTGAATTTGTGATTTTTCATGTAATATAATACCCCCAGAGGATAACAGAAAACACTCTAGATCGTAATCAAATAATAAACCAATACGTTTTTTAACAGAATCTATTGTTTCTGAAGTATCAATTATAATAATTTTAGTTTTTTCACCAGGTTCGGTTAAAGATCTTATATAAACTCGGATCTGAGCTGCTAATTCAATTTTTTCGATGGGAGAGGTATAAATTATCTCATCATCAATACTATCTCGATGTTTAAGCATGTCTTCAATTAAAATAGCCCTTTCTTCAGGATTATAATATATCATCTCCCTAATGAACATTATCTTTTCCATTTTTGATAAGTTTAAGAAATTTATTTTATCTAATTCTTCCTGACTAAATACTGAAAAAATATATTTATTTATTATTGGTGAATCTTCATAGGAATCAGTTGATTCAACATAATCTTCTATTGAGGGTATGGCATCAAAATAATCTTCTATGATATCAGTTGACTTTCCGTTGATTGTCTTAAGTTTTGTAAATTGTTGTTTTTTAGTGAATCTCTCATCTAACCCTTTAGATTGAATAACTGTATAAATTGTACTTGTAGATAAAACTGCAACACTTCCAATACTTATAAAAAGAAATAATGGAATATTTCTTATGCCTGTTATGAAGAAAAGTGTAAAGGTTAATATTACTATAACATAAAGAGCGAGAACTACTAAAACTCTATATTTTTTTCTCATAGTTTTTTAATTAAATTCTTTTCTAATTTTCTAATATATGATACTAAAATTTAAAACCAATTGGAATAATTTTGGAGTTTTTAAGTTTATGCACCTCGAATTGATTTTCTAGCCTTAGAATAATTCTTGACTTCTATTTGGTATACGGCTTTATTTTTTATTCTTTCAATCTTTATTAATTTCAGACGATTTAAAACATCTATATACTTTTTTATAGTATTATGATTTTTTTTAACACCATTAACAATTTCTGTAATTTTTAATGGTTTATTTTCGGTTATCATGAAACTAATTACCTTTTGAACAATGTTGATTTTTAAATAATAGAAAAGATCGTCAAGTTGAGGATTAGAATCAAATTTAAAGAAAAGTCTACGATTTTCGATTTTTTTTGATCGAATAAATTGAAATTTTTCAAGGCAAGATAAGTGCCATAAGGCTTGATTACTTCCCATATTTAAAGCTTTCATTATTTCATTAATATTTGAGGGATATTTTTTAATGTAATTAAATATCTCGTTCCTCTTTGGGTTTTCAATAATATTATTTTTCATTAATTTAGTTCCAGGAACAATTATGCGCTTTTTAATTAAAGATTTAATAATTATCTCAATGCTATTTTTATTTAAATTAGGATTCCACTTTACTCTATTATTTATAAAAACGACTATATCTTCAATCGAAAAGAACGTCTTTTTTACAAGATATTCTTTAACTAACTCTAAAACAACTGATTCTAACTTACTCGAGGAATTCATGAGTGGAAAGCTTAGAAGTGTTAAGTTATCTGGCTTTTAAGATTTTATTTTCTCTCTGAAACAATATTTTGCAGTTAATATGTATAAATAGGCATTCATTTAATATATAGTATAATCTCCTTAGAATCCATTTTATTTTTGAAATCATTAGGAAAAACTTCAAAATCATTCCAAACGCTTTTATAATGCTGTTTTATCATCTTTAGATTAAAAAAAAATATAAAACTAAAAAAATAAAGGATGTGATATTATGAGTTTTGAAGAAGAATTTGATGAAGATTTAGAATTAGTTGAGGAGGAGCCAATAAGATCTAAAACTCCAGCAACTAAAACCCCTTCAGCAGGAAAGAAAAAGACATTATATTTTATGTCAACCATTGGGCCCGGTGAAAAAAAGGAAAAGCTAACTGTGAATGATGGTAATCGAGTAAGTGACATTAAACGTACACTAGGTAATTTATTTGGACTTAATCCTGATGATTTTCACATATCATCTGGAGGAGTCACGATGGATGAATCCAGTCAGTTAAAAGATTATAATATAAATGATGGCGACGATATTCTGTTGATCCCAGCGAGTACAGCGGGATAAACTTATAAAGTCTTCTACATAAATTATAATACTAGGGCTTTCAGCCCTTCAATTTTTTTATATTTTTTATAAATAATAATGGTGAAAATAATGGATAAGGATTCAGTCTTTTTTACAGAGGAATTATCAGTAAAGGAGAGAGAGTTATATGACCGCCAGTTTAGACTTAAGGGTTGGTCCCAAAAAATTGTGAAAGATGCTCGAGTTTTAATCGTAGGAGTTGGAGGATTAGGATGTGAAATTGCTAAAAATTTAGCAATGTTAGGTGTAGGGCATTTGGATTTAGTAGATTTAGATATAATTGAGCATTCTAATTTGAACCGTCAGATTTTATTTGCAGGAGCTAAAATGGGCGAACCAAAAGCTAAAGTCGCAGCAAGAAAATTAGCTGAAATTAATAATAATATTATTATTAAAGGATACCAAACGTCCTTAGAACGTTTAGATCCTGCAATTTATCAAGCTGCCGATGTAGTTATTGGAGGTCTCGATTCTATGAATGCAAGATTGAATTTAAATGTGCATTGTATACGATTCAGAAAACCTCTGGTTGATGGAGGTGTTTCAGGGTATCATGGACACTTATATACTATAATTCCATATCAAAATGCTTGTTATGAATGTAATCCACTTCCCGTAGCTGAAAATGATGAGATGGCTGCATGTACTGTTGTTGGCATCCCTCGAAAAAGGATTCATTGTGTCTTCAAGGGAAACATGGCATTTCAAGAAACATTTGATAAAGATCCTAATCCGAAAGATATTAATGACATTAAATTTATTCAGAAAGTAGCAAATGAATTAGTTAATAAACATAACTTCTTACCTGAATTTACTAAGGATGAAATAGTAAAAATAATCGATAGGCATGATCCAGGAATCATTACTATAAATGCTGTTATTTCAGCATTACAGTCGCATGAAGCAGTAAAAATTCTTCATTGGAAAAATGGATATAAAGGTTTGGGTGAACCAATAAAATCATACGTTATTTTTAATGCGATAACTATGAAATTTTATCATATTGAGAAAAAAAGAAACCCCGAATGCTCTCAATGTGGTAAAAGTGCTCGAAGGGTAACAGTAAAATTGAGTGCTCAATCACCCACAATCAATATCATTAATACACTAAGAAAAAATGGATTTGAATTAGATCCTGATTTCGAACCATTAATAACTTTATTAGATTTTAATAATATTCAAATAGTTGATCTAGAACAATCTCCCATTGAAAATGGTCTAAGAAATTGTGAGTTACTAACTGTTGCAGGTTTGAAAGGTGGAGAAATACTTGTCACCTTAAAATTAATTTAAGATTTTCTATAAAAAATTAAATTTTACAAAAACAAAAAAAAGGTATAAGAATATGAGTATAAGAAGTAGTCGCATTTCGCAAGATTTTGCTGGATTAAAAAAATTATATAAAAAGGGGGTTATTATTCAATTAAAACCGTTTAACCCTAAGAAGAAGAGTATAGATCACATAGCAATTTCTTTTAAAGGCCCTAAAGGCACTGCCTATGCGGGTGGTATTTTTAAGTTAGAAATGAAATTCCCCACACAATATCCTAAGCAACCACCTTTTGTGAGATTGCATACCCCAATTTGGCATCCAAATTTTTGGCCAAAACCGACTGAATATAAAGGACAAAGAAATATATGTCTAGCATTAGTAGATCCAGCTTTAATCGGTAAAAAAGGGGGTTGGAGCCCATCGAAAACAGCTGTTACAGTAGTTCAAGCAATAATTGCGATGCTAAACACTCGAGGTAAATACACTAATCCAACCGACGTTTTTAATAAAAAAGCTGCCTTAGAAATGATTAAAAATCCAAAATTTTATGAAAAAAAAGTGAAAAACCTCGCTAAAAAATACGCGAATAAAAAGTGGTGAAATTTTAATGAGTTCTAAAAATGATCCTAACGATTCCATTAAAGATATGATAAAGAAAAAGATTAAGGAAAAAATTAAAAAGGAATTATTAGAAGAGATTTATAGTGAATTACAATTAGAAGAAGATGAATTAATAGATGAGATCTCTGAAATGTTTACTCAAAAACCAACAAATACATTAAAATTAACCCATTCAACCAAAAACACACCTACAACAGGGAAAATAAATAAATCTGAGGACAACTCTTTAGAAGAGATTCCTAAGGAAATTTATATTTCAGTTAAAACTATTCTAAAAGTGGCGAGTCATGCACTTAAGTATGCTAATTCGAAGATTCCAAAAAATAAATGGGTTGAAGTAATAGGGTTACTCGCAGGTAAATTAGATGACAATAATGATATTATATATATTGAGGATGCATATCCGATGGGTCATGGTACAGCTGTTTATGCTGAAATAAAAGATTATAAAAATTATACCAGGGCTTACAAAGATATTAAAAAACAAAAATTATTTATATGTGGATGGTATCACAGCCATCCGTCATATGGATGCTGGCTAAGTTCTGAAGATATGGGCACACAGGCACGATATCAAAAGCTATGGGATAAGGCAGTTGCTCTTGTAGTAGATCCTTATCAAATTGATGGTAAATCTGCGGGATTTGAGATATATAGAGCAGATATAAAAGCAAATACTTGGTATCCATTAATGTATGGGATAAAGGGATCGTTAGATATTAAGATGCTACCTGAGATTCTTTCATTCATAAACCCTATTATTGAAGGCAAAGCTATTTATCTCGAATATGATGAGGATTAAAGCTGTTAATCAATATAATATTAATTATTTCAATTTTTTTATTCAAGAAATAATTTTAAAAATAGAAGATTTTTAAAAGTTATTTGGTGATTTTTAAACTGTGGCTAAAATTAAACCAATTACAATTACGCTAGGGATATTTTTATTAATTGGAATAATACATGGGGCTATCCTAAATTCTTTTAATGTATTTGTAACTTGGTTTTTAATCGGAATATGGTTATTATATTCTCTAAAAGTTTTAAAAAATATTAAACGATATCGCGAATATAATTCACCTCACAACACGGCTTTTTTTACTGTTGGTCCTGTCCTTATGGGAATTCTATATTCAATATGGGGAAATTTTACAGGTTTATTAGGAGAAAATCTTCTAGCTAGTACTGATTTATACTTAAGTTGGTGGAGTATTATATTTGGATTTCCCTATATATTATATGGTTCACTTGCTCTATATCGTTGCTTTAAAAAATATAATGTTATATACTTTAGAACAAAGTCAATAAAAGCACGCACATTTGGCTATATATTAGGAATTTCAATCGTTTTTTTCATAATTACTTATTGGATAGTGTTTTATTCAATCATTGATTTCTATGATTCTTTGATAATACCACTTCACTTTTCAATAGATTTAAACTTATTATTATTGCTCATAAGCACCATATTGATCATAATTATACCGGGGTTATTACAAACTCGAACCCAATTACCACAATTGACCAGAGAGTATATAACACGACGTACAAATAGGGTGAATAGTTTAACTCCACCGTCAAGAGTCACTTCTCCTAGTAGAAAAAGGACTAGCGTACGGACCACAACTAGGTCTTCTCCAACTCCCTCAACTAGAACAGTTACTCGTACGTCAAGATCAGTTTCTCAATCATCAAGAACAACACCAACAGTTCAGAGCAGATCCAAAAGTTCCAAATCTAAAACGTCTACAAGAACCACAAGTAGGAAAACTACAAGTAAGCCGGTTAGAATCAATCAGTATTCCAGAAAATCAATAAATTTAGATATTTATAAACCGAAAGCAGGAAGTTTATCAATAGAAGATTTTAAATGTATATTCTGTTTTAAATTACCAAATATTTCAAAGGATAAAGGTAGAGGGATAATTTTATGTCCAAATTGCAGATATCCTGCCCATGCAGATGAATTTACTGATTGGCTTCAAAGTTCTGGGATTTGCTCTCGATGTAATGCCACTATTCCTTCAAAATTTAAAAGGAATCCGAAGATCATAAGTATTAAAAATTATGTAATAATTTACAAGGATTTCTTAAAGAAGAAATGATGATTATATATATCCTCTTTAATTTCATAAAATATTAAAATTATATTTTGATAAAGTAGTTACAATGAATAAAGAAAGGATACAAGAACTAATAACTCTTTTACTTAAAGAGCTCGAAGGAAATGATCCATTGCGTCCTGAAACAATGGAAACACCTAAAAGAGTAGCCAACGCTTATATGGAAATATTTGAAGGTTATGAACAAGATTTGAATAAGTACATAAAATTATTTAAAGCAAAGTATAGTGAAATCATAATTTCAAAGGGTATTAAATTTTATAGCATGTGTGAGCATCATATACTACCTTTTTATGGTACAGTTGATATAGCTTATATGCCTGGTGAGTATCTTTTAGGTATATCTAAATTCGCAAGAATCGTCAATTATTTTGCTCACAGACTTAATGTTCAAGAAAGGATGACTCACGATATAGCCAATTTTCTTATGGATTGCAATTTGAACCCAAGAGGAGTAATGGTTATTATCAAGGGAACTCATCTATGTGAAATAATGAGAGGTGTTAAGCAAGCAAACCCATTGATTATAACATCTGCAATTAAAGGTACGTTTAAAGAAAATATAGCTACTAGAACCGAAGCGTTAGAATTGTTAAAAATATGATACCCTAATAATTAATCTTTTTAATCCAAAAAGACCTATAAAGAAAAAATATAATCGTGCAGAATATATTTATTTTAAGATAATAAATTAAATGCAATTGAAATAATTATTTCATTCAAATAGTAATCTCAAAACTCTAAGAATACATGTCAAATTGGAACATTTTTAGTAATTTTGCTTTAATTGGAGATGATTTGGAATTAAAACAAAATGTTAACGTAAAAATTAGCGAAGATGGGAGAATTATTGATATTTCATATGACAATATTGATGATGGATTAGAAATTAGTCTAAAAGGTCAAAACTTTTTGTTGATTCCAGGGTTAATTAACTCTCATACTCATATTGGTGATAATTTTGCTAAAGAGTTAGGTTTTAATAAAGATTTAATTGAAGTAGTTGAACCTCCAAATGGTCTTAAACATAAATTGCTTTTAGAAACTCCAGATAAGGTAAAATTAAAAGGGATTAAAAATGCTGTTTTGGAAATGTTGTCAAATGGAATAACATATTTTATTGATTTTAGAGAAAGAGGTATTAATGGAATATCCTTATTAGGAGAAGCATTACGAGATTCACCAATAAATTACTTAGTATTAGGGAGATTTCGCGATGAGAGAGAATTAGAATCGATTATTCATTCTGCTGATGGAATTGGATTAGCGAATTATAAAATAATTTCAAAAGACATAAGAGAAATACTTAAAAAACTGAAATCTAAAAAGAAAATATTGATTGCTTGCCATATCGCTGAGTTAAGTAGGGAAGAAGCGATACTAGAAGAAATTATAAAGGATAAAATTGTTGATATTGTTATCCACGGTACACATTTTACTGCTGATGATTTAGCAAAAATTAAAAACAATAATCTTAAATTAATTCTTTGTCCACGTTGCAATGGATATTTTGGAGTAGGCTTACCTCCAATAAACGAACTTTTTAAAATAAATCTTCCTGTTTCTCTAGGAACGGATAACCTAATGGCAGTTAGTCCCGATTTATTTGAAGAAATGCGATATATTTACATTATATCACGAATTAGAGATAATACTCTTAAAATTTCTGCAAGACAATTATTAAAAATGGTAACTATAAACGCAGCAAGAATTTTTAATTTAGAATATGATATAGGTTCTATTTCAGAAGGAAAATATGCAGATTTCTTTATGATTGATCTGAATTCGCCAAATTATTATTCTACTCAGAGAACACCTAAATCATTTTATCCTTTAATAGTGCAAAGAACCACATCTTATAATATTAAAAAAACTTACATTAAAGGAAGGTGTGTTTTTGAGAGAAATTGAAAAGCCATATGTGATCTTAAGTGCGGCTATGACGATAGACGGTAAAATTGCCTCAAGAGCAGGAGATCCTGAGATTTCAGATGAGAAAGATTGGAAAGAAGTACATAAATTAAGAACTCAAGTGGACGCTATAATGGTCGGAAAGGGAACGATTTTAAAAGATGATCCCAAACTTCATATAAAGTTCTACAAACATAAAGGATATTATAGAATTGTTGCTGATAGTAACCTTAATATTCCTATCAACGCTAAAGTTATAGAATATCAACCAGAAATATATCCCACAATTATTTGTACAACCGAAAATGTAAATGAAAACAAAATTAAAGAATTTAAAGATAAAAATGTTAGGATAATACAAGCTGGAATGGATAAAAGAGTAAATCTTATAAAAGTCATGACCCAACTTTATAGGTTAGGTATAAAATCAATTCTTTTAGAAGGAGGAGGTACATTAAATTGGAGTTTTATAGAATGTCAGTTAATTGATGAGGTTAGATTGACAATAGCCCCTTGGATTATAGGCGGTAAAAATGCTATCAGCTTGGTTGAAGGAGAAGGTTTTGAAAAAATGGTTCAAGGACCAAGGTTCAAACTAGAAGAAGTTAGAAAAAGAGATAATTACGTAATCTTAAGATATAAGAATCAATAGTTATGAATAATTCTACAGATATAAGTTATTTTAAGGATTTATCTATTAGAAAATTAAAAGATAAAGTAAAGGAAATTAAAAGTCAATTACCAAGTGAAGAGCAGTTTATAATTACATATTCAAAGAATTTCACAATTTCCTTATCAAATTACTGTCAAAATCAGTGTGGATACTGCTTTTATAATTATAAAATTCCAAAATTGAATGGTGAAAGCAATGTGATATTATTAGAGCATAACCAAATGGTTACTCAAATTCAGAGCGCTGTAAATTATAATTGTAGGGAAGCTTTAGTAATGTCTGGAGAGAGACCAGACACGTTTTTTGAAGTTAGAGAAGAATTAGAGAAAAGAAAATATGAAGAATATATAGAATTTGTTAAAGATATCTGTTCTGATTTATTAGATTTTAATTTATTACCCCATATTAATTTGGGATTACTCACTAATGAAGAAATGAAGAGACTTAAGAGTTATTGCGCTAGTATGGGATTAATGTTAGAAAGTACTTGTAAGAAACTTTTCAAAAAAGGAGGAGTACATGAATATTCTCCAGGAAAAATACCTTCAAAAAGAATAGAACATATAAAGAATGCTGGTAAGCTGAAAATCCCTTTCACTACAGGACTTTTATTAGGAATAGGTGAAAAATTTGAAGATAGAGTTAGAGATTTGTACCTAATAAGAGATATTCATAATAACTATGGTCACATACAAGAGGTTATAATACAGAACTTTGTAGATAAAGTAGGCATTCCTTATCGACCTAAGAATTCAATACAAATCGAAGAAATTTTAAAAATCGTTGGTATTGCTAAAATTATTTTTGAAAATGAAATTGCTGTGCAAGTACCACCTAACCTTATAAGTGGTTATGAACATCAGTTTATCGAAATGGGTATTGATGATTTTGGAGGAATATCTCCATTCACAATAGATTACATAAATCCTGAAAGAAAATGGCCCCAAATTAATAAACTGGAAGAAATTTGTAATAGAAAGGGTTATAAACTCAAAGAAAGGTTTCCTATTTATAATAAATATGTAAAAATGAATGATTTCTGTCCAGAAAGTATTAAAAAAACTATTGATAATATAATCTTAAATGTTCACTAGCCAGATATTGGGTAGCATTAAACCTGAAATAAAACAAATTTTAAAGAAATCATTAAATGGCGTAGAAATAAGTTCTAAAGAAGCGCTAAAATTATTGAAAGTTGATGGAAAAGAATTTTCTGCCTTACAATTTGTAGCAGATCAGATTTGCTATGAAAAGAAAGAAAATCAAGTTACTTTCATCATTAATCGAAATATAAATTTCACGAATATTTGTTATCAGCAATGTAAATTTTGCTCATTCAGTTTACCTGCTAACAACAATGATGCTTTCTTACTATCCATTGATGACATTAGTGAGAAGATCATTAATGCAAAAGAAACAGAATGTTCTGAGGTGTGTATACAAGGAGGCATAAATCCAGATTTAAAATTTGATTATTATTTAGATTTACTTAAAATGGTTAAAAAAATTGATGATAAAATCCATATTCATGCTTTTTCTCCTCAAGAAATTTACTACATGTCAAAATTATATGGAAATTCAATTGAGAATACCCTCATTACGTTAAAAAATGCAGGTTTAGACTCAATACCTGGCACAGCTGCTGAAATTTTAGTTGATAAGATCAGAGAAATTATATGTCCTAACAAAATTACTACATCTCAATGGATTGAGATTATCTCAATCGCTCATAATTTAGGTATTCCAACAACATCTACCATAATGTATGGTCATATTGAGGATTTATCAGACAGAATTAAGCATTTAGAAGTATTAAGAAATATACAAAAAGAAACAAATGGATTTACAGAATTTGTTCCCTTACCTTTCATTAAAGAAAATCCAATTCTATCCAATTTGGAGAATTATCCTCTAAAACATCGTTATGGTATGGATGATTTAAAATTATTTAGCGTAGCAAGACTATTTTTCAATAATTATATTGATAATATTCAATGTAGTTGGGTGAAATTAGGACCCAATTTTGCTCAAGTTTCTTTAAATTATGGAGTTAATGACTTTTCAGGCACATTAATGGAAGAGAATATTTCAAAAAGTGCAGGTAGTGAATATGGAGAATATTTATCTCCAGATGAGATGATAAAAATAATCCGGAGTGCAGGAAAAAAGCCAGCACAGCGAGATACTCTCTACAACATTATTAAGTATTATTAATCGTTGGAATTCAATATTCTGAGATTATTGAAATTCATGAGTTCTTAAATAATTTAATATATAACTCGATGCTATTAAATCAGTACTTACTTTCCCTAAAACACTCCCATCTTTTACTACTGGCATAGCAGATATTTTATACTGCTCAAATTCTCGTACAATATCTAATATAGTAAAATCTGGAGAAGCTGTTATGACTTCTTTTGTCATTATTCTATCAAGTGTTACATCACATATCCCCTCAGCTGTAGCCTTTGTTATATCCCAATCTGTAACAACTCCAACGAGTTTTTCATTAGAAAGAACGGCTACTATACCACTATTTTTTTCTATCATAAGTGATGCTGCTTTTTCAGTACCACTACTTATGTCTATTGTAGGAAGTGGAATCATAATGTCCTCCGCTGTGCGTTCGCTCTCTTTTACACTTAGACGTCGGAGACTTATACGTTCAGCAGCTTTGCAGGGTAATAAATCTTGATTAGCTGCTAATAAATCTATTAACTCAATCATATTATGATGTATTACTTCCTCTCTATATTCTTCTCCAGCTTTTAACCGTTTTTTTGATAGTTCAGCAAATTTTTTCGCATGAGTTTCTAACCATTGCTCAACTTCTAATTTTTTACCCAAAATTTCTTCAGGAATTTGAAGATCCTCTGGAGTTTTAATAAGTTGTTCTTGAGCAGCAAATATAACTCCGCCTGAATTAACGAGATAGTCAGTGGCAATCATTACTCCCTTTTCTCGGTACACAATTTGTTCCATTCGAGTTCGAGCAGCTTTACGATTTGGATCAGGCGAATATGTATTAGCACCTTCAATTATAACTGACCATTTTCCAACTCGATTCACAGTCATAGAAGGATTTTCAGTTGAACGTACTCCTAAATAATTAAAAATAGGAGCAGCAGGGACTAAACAAAAAGCATTTTCGAGAAGAAGATTATTTGCATCTGTTGAGTATTTAATCGGGTGTTTATGTCCTTCAGACATGATCTTATTTTTGTAAAAAATTTTAGTCACTAAACGTTTTTCTTGCCATAGGTTGAAAAGTTCTTCAATCGGGAGTCCAGCCTCATCATATAAATATCCCTCTATATCGCTTATTCCTATTATCTTTGCTTCAGGGATTCGATTATTGAATATCCGTGCTGTATGAGCACCTACAGCTCCAAATCCTTGTATAGTAATCTTAACATCTTTGGGTTCTGGGATCTCTAGGTATGCAAATTGCGGAAGCACTCTTAATCTGGGCATTATATCTAACAGTGTTTGTAAGGCAATAACTACCCCTCCCGCGGCTGCACCGATTTCATCAATACGATTACCTCCCATATCTGCAGTCTTAGAAACAGCACTATCAATACCATTCTCAATTGCGATGGTTTTCATATCTTTATCATTAGTACCAACATCTGGTCCTGGAACATACATATTCTTATATGGACGAATTAATTGAGCAAATCCGCGGATTATTTTTTCATGGGCTTCATCTGAAAGATCTGTATCAGAAACAATTCCTGCTTTTCCACCACCATAAGGTAAATTAGCAGCTGCATTTTTTAATGTCATTCCTCGAGCGAGGTTATGGATATCAGAGGGTGTGATGTCTGGAAGCATTCGAATTCCTCCTGTTGAAGGCGTACCCATCGACAAATTGTCAATTACTAAATATCCTCCAATTTCTTCTTGAGATTCCTCATTCCACATGCAGATGACTAGGCTAGGACCAAGATTATCAACAACAACGCCTAAGCGTGATAGTAAATGCTCATCAGTATTCCTAAACTCAAGGTAGCATTTCTCATTTACTTTTTTAAGACGGTTTTTTAGAGTTGCTTCTGGAAGTTTTTCTCGAAGGTAAACTTCCATTTTCTTGGGGATCATTATATTTTTCCAATAATTTCTATTAATTATTATATTCTAAAATGCGAAATCAAATGAATTACACTTACTTAAATAGAATATTCAATTAAAAAGTATTTGGATTTATTAAACTACATAGTATTTAATCAAAATAAATTCTCTCTCTCTAAAAATCGTTTTAGATGAATTTGTTGTTTAAAATTAGATAGTTTCTTATTTTAGAATCAATTATTATTTAATAAAATTATATTAATCGGTGTTTAAATGGTTACGTTAATCGCATCTATCAAAGTAAAAAATGGTAATATGGAAAAAGCAATAGAAGTTTTAAAAGAAATTGTTCCTAAAATTAAAGAAAGTGAACCAGGATGCTTGGAATATATACCCCATACAGTAAAAGGTTCAAAATTTAAAAATACAATCTTATTTTATGAGGTCTATAGGGATGGGGAAGCCTTGAAAGTCCATATGGCAAATTTACCAAAAAATATGGAGAAATTTTCACCGCTTTTAGAGCCTGGCATGGACTTAAAAACGTGTTTTAGAATAATTTAACTTTATTTTTTTTTTATACATCTTGGATATACGGTTTTCCTGAAAATATGCAAAATTCTGCCTTTGATAATTCTCTTCCAATATAATTAATATGTTGCAGATTACTTGTTAAATTTAAGTCGATTATTTTTTTGCTAATGGCTTCAGCACTAGTACCTATTAAAGTATTAAGCAAGTCATGTTCATTTGATAAGTGGAGTACATAAATTTTACTCTTATAGTGATTTAAATAAATTTTAAAATATCCCCTATTATCGGGAATATAGTCAAGATTTAGTTGATCAATGAAAATCGCGCGCTCTTCACTGATAATTGGGATTTTTTGGCTCGTTTTTCCTTTTGCTCTAAAAATATGTATTCCCTGATTAATTGGAGGTGTTTTTTTATATTTGGAGAGATAATTTAATCTTATACATTCTTTTAGTTCAGCAACGCCTCCAATTAGTTTATGACTGTGTTCTACCGTAAATAAAATGCCAATACCTAACTCAATAGCAATACTCGCTAATAAACCATTAATTCCAACAGAATCAATATCCATTAATTCAACTACATTTGAAATACCAAAAAAGAGAGGCAATTTTTTTTTTGGTGATAATTTATTGTAAAGAAAATAAGCTTCTAATGAATTACAAATCCCTGGAGCTATAGGAGACTCTAATAACGGGTCAGCAATTATTTTCTTGAATCCCTTGTTCTGTAATTTTTCCGTTAATTTCATAAGATTGTCAATACGAATTTGCGGATCTTTAGGAAAATATCCAGATTTTATATTCGTAGGGAGGATGACAACTGGAATCTCCTTAGATATGTTGATACAACTTTTATAGTTTCCTATATCAAAACTGAGGATCATATCAATATCTTGATCAACTGCAGCTAAGATCTCAGAGGAATCCATCGAATCAATACTCAAAAGCACATTAAAATTCTTCCTCAAAAGGTTGATAATTTCCCTGATTTTACTAGGATTTGGTTTGTTAGCAACACATCCAATATCGATAACATCTGCTCCGGAGTTTATGTAGTGTTGTGCCTTTTTAACTATGCTCTTATCAGATTTATCTGTACAATTGACTATTTCAGCAATTATCGGGGGAGGAAGATTGGGACCAATTAAAATTTTAGACTTATCCTCGTTGATAAAAAAAGTATTTGTGCCAATATTGTTTTGAGCAATCTCTAATTGGTCTTTTACGATTTGATTATAAAAGTTTTCTCCAGAATCTTTGAACAATCTATCTGCGGGAATTTTGTTTGATAAATTTAATTGATCCAAATGTTTTAGAATCGGTAGCAGATCAGAAGCAAATTCAGGTCCTTTTCTAATTTTAATTGAAAATATGTTTTCTAAAAATGTTGTATCCCATTGAATAAAACCTGGTAATAAAATAAGGTCATAAGTTGAGAGAGCTTGAGAACCTAATATATCTTTTACCATATCTTCACTCAGAAAAGCTGAAACAGAAATTGGAGCTTCACGTATTTCTAAAGAGTGATTTTTAATATGCTTTATTATTCCTTTTAAAATAGGATAACCTTGTTGACCAGTAATGATAAGAATCTTAATTTAAATCACTCAATAATTTATTTTTATCAAAAGGAATATATATATCATCTAGGAGCGAACCTGATGCTTCTTTAATCCTTAGATTGTTTATAATATGTTTGTAATTACCTTCTAATAGGCCGTTTGCAATAAAGCATGCACCCTGCGCAGCACGCTTAGCATGGTGGCTATAAGAATTCATAATTCTCACAGGTGCGATATCTTTTAAACTATGAATTAACCTCTTTTTAATAACACTTAATTCAGCACCACGCCCCGCTAACAACACCTCTTTTATTTTGTGTTTGCTTGAAAAAGAAGAAGAAATTCCAAAAACAGCTTTTTTAACGCAAGAGATATATGCATCAAGAGCCAATTTCACCTGTTCATTATGGTCTACTAACAACAAAATTTCTTCTAGCTTTAAATCTGGATTTTCTGTAATAGAAGCGAATCCACCTTTATAAATATTTTTTTTATGGATTTCCTTTATTAAATAAGCTAATTCCCCATCAAGACTGCCACATGCCCTAAAACCCATAATATTAGAGCCCCCAATACCATCAATAATTTGTCCATTTTCAATTGCTAGCACTGCTGTGAATCCAAAGCCAATTTCAACCATTATAAAATTTGTGTCTTCTGGTTCAAAATCATATCGCTCCATTTGATCTCTGATCCCAACAACAGCAGAACATAATTTATCCGCTGTACCCATATCAATCTTGTTAATCTTTCGATATTTTGGGACCGTAGGGAGATGTTTTACTCCCGGAACAATTATAGCTTTTATTTTTTCTTTTTGAATTAATCGTAGGATATCACCTAACCCAATAAGTTTGTTTTGATCTTTCTTCTCAAATTTTAGCAATGTAAAAAAGATATCTTTTTCTGTTAATTCATGTATGTCTTTTAATGGAAGACCGAAACCACTTGGGGCGACCATTAAATCAATATCCTTAATAGATTTAATGATATCTATTGCTCTTTGAGGTTCTTTAATTAAATCTTTAGAGGGAAGTGAAATATCTAGAATTATCTTATCCTCATCCAATCCAAAAAAATCCCATGATTTACTTCCCGGATCAATCCCTAAAACTTTCACGATAAATACAAATTTAGACTTATTATTTTTATATAATTTCTACTTTTAATTTAAATTATTATTTATTTTTAGATATATATCTATTCAAATATCTGTAACAAAGTGTTTTGATTTAATGGTTTTAAAAAAAATTTAGCAATGGGCTAGTTTAACTCCTTTTAATGAATTTATTATGAAATTATTGGTTAAGATATAAATATTGAAAAAAACTTCATTACTAAACTACAATTAAAATCAAAAAAAGAAAGCATTAGGTGAATAAAATCGCAGTAAAAGTGTGGATATGCAAAATTTGTGGAGAAGCATATATTAATGAAGGTAAACCAAGTAGATGTCCATTTTGTGGGGCTTATGAAAAATATCTTGTAAATTCAAAAGATTATGATGATTCAGGAGCTTGGGATGTAGAATTAAATGAAACTGATAAAGCTAATGCAGAAAAAGCTTTAGAAGTAGAGATTTCAAACGCAATTTTCTATAAATGTTCGAGTAAAAAAACCTCTGAGTTAGATGGCCAGAAATTATTTAAAATCCTAGCTAAAGTTGAAAGTGAACATGCTTCAGTTTGGAAGAAAATACTTAAACTAGATAAAATCGATTATCCAAAGTATGATGAGTGTGCTTCAGAATATACACCAAACTTAGAAGAATCTCACCAGCGTGAAGAAAGAGCTATAAAATTCTATGGTCAAGCTGCTTCAGATGCATCCAATGCACGTGTGAAAGAAATATTTCAAGCTTTCGTAGAAGTTGAAACGGACCATCTGCATCTCTCAGAAGCAAGACTTAAATAAACTAAGTTTTTAAATTTTAAAATTAAATATTTTTTTCTAAAAGAATAACATCACTTTATCATTATAACATAAATATTCCTTTTGAGAGAAATTTTTATTAAAAATAAGTTGAAATTTTAAAACAAAAGTTGGTTTAATTAAAATTAAGAGTAGATCTCTTAAATTAATAAGAGATTTTAAATTATTAATTATTAATAATACCGAAAAGGTTCAAAAGAATGAGCAAAATTAATGAAAATCATGTTTCTCAAGAAAGAGAACCAAAATTCCCTATTGCAGAATCTCACGATCTTTCTCTTCGTTCTAAATGGTTTAGAGACTATTTCTACAAGGGATTAGAACGAGAATGGAATAACCAAATTCAACCGTACACTATTGGAACAGATTGGGATATCATTTTTCATGAGGGAGATTGGTATATTAATCCTGAAGTATATTATTATATTCAAGTTCTGGGAAAGAATGATCAAGGTGTATTTGCTTCATCCTTTAGATCGATGGCTATACCGGTTGAGCTACCAGATAATTTTTGGGAATTATCTCTAACAGAACGTAGAGCTACATTTTTAGAAAAAGTTATGCTTGATTATATTCCTCAGGAAATTATTTCTGAAAACGATTTAATTGCAGGTGGGAGATTTAATACTCAATTAAGCAGATGTTTTAATAAGGAAGAAGCGAAAGAATATTGGAAAAAAAACATAAGAAATAGAGAAGTTGTTTTTAAATACCACAAATCCGGTTTCGGAAATGTAGGAGCGGTGCCTGGTCATATTATACCTGATTATGAAACTGTAGTTAAAAAAGGTTTTAAGTATTTCTATGAAAAAGCATGTAAAACATATGATAAACTTCGCGAAGAGGAAAAAAATGGCCTTAAAGGAGAAGAACTTAAGGCAATGATGATCTCAGCAAAAATTCCAAAAAAATTAGCAAAAAAATATGCTGAAGAATGTCGAAGATTAAAAAACGGGGAAATTAAGCCTGAAAGGGTTGAAGAACTTGAACAAATGGCAAAAAATTTAGAAAGAGTACCGTGGGAACCTGCTGAGACCTTTTGGCAAGGAGTTCAAGCTGTTTGGCTAATTCACATGCTGGTAATGGCTGAAGAATCATATCCTGGAGCAGGTCTCTCTTTTGGAAGAATTGATCAGTATCTTATGGATTTGTATAAAAATGATGTTATTGAAAAAAAGATAATTACTAGAGAGTTTGCAAAAGATATTTTAGGTTGTTTCTGGTTTCATTGTAATACGGCATATGATGCAATGATTAGAGTTGGTAGACAGGGATTAAATTCAGGATTTGGTCAAATTATAACACTCTCTGGTTGTGGTCCAAATGGAGAAGATTTAACAAATGAACTCACATACACTATGCTTGAAGTTATAGATTCATGGTACCCTAGCCTTGAGCCAAAACCTAATATAAGACTCCATAGAAACTCTCCTGATAAACTTTTAGATATTTTAGTAGATATGGTAGCAAGATCTCAGGGTTCTCCATTCATCCTAAATTTTGATGAGAGAAGTATTGCTGGAATGATTAAAGAAGGTGTCCCTAAAGAAGAAGCTTGGAATTATGGAGTTGTAGGTTGTCTAGAAAATACTATGCAAGGTAATGATAGGAGTAAAACTGTAAATTGCAACCCAAACTTGACTAAATCTATAGAGTTAACATTATGGAATGGACACAACATGTCTGGAAACGATATCGCTACTAAACCGGGTGAACAAATAGGACCAGAATCGGGAGATTCTGAAAAATTTCAAACATGGGAAGAATTTTATGACGCTTGGGAAGAACAAATCAAATTCATTATTAAATATACTGTAGATACATATAATTTATGTGAAGAGCTTCGAGGAGATTTTATTCGTACCCCATATTTATCATCGATGGTTCGAGGATGTATAGAGCAAGGTTTAAACATTACAAATGGAGGTCCTGAATTGAGATTTATAACAGTTGAAGGAGTAGGATTTGCTACAACAGTAGATTCATTATTATCAATTAAAAAGCTTGTATACGAAGATAAGAAATACACAATAGCAGAGATTAAGGATGCTATTATTAATGATTTCAAAGGATATGAAGTAATGCAAACTTATTTAAGAAACAAAACTCCTAAATATGGAAATGATGAAGATGATGCGGATGAATTATCTAGAATGGTAATGAAAACCTGGGCAGAAGAATGCTGGAAATATAAAACACCAACTAATTATCAATATCGTCCAGGAATGTTATCATGGAACTATTGGGCTGGAGCAGATGCAAGTTATACAATAGCAACTCCAAATGGACGAAATAAGGGAGTATTTCTATCAAATGCTATTTGTCCTACTGATGGAGCCGGTATGAAAGGACCTACAGCAGTTACCAATTCTGTTGGTAAGGCATTAGGAGGTAAAACTGAATCTGGAGAATACATTAATTATTTACCAAATGGAGCAAGCCACACAATTACATTTAATCCTTCTATAATTAAAGACCCAGAACATAAAGAGAAATTTAAGGCTTATTTAAGAGGTTATATTGAAAACGGAGGTACTGCTCTACAAATCAATATGCTCGATGTTGATATGCTAAAAGATGCTCAAAAACATCCTGAAAATTATAAGAATCTTTTAGTTAGGGTAACAGGATACAATGCATACTTCACCGTTATAGGTAGAGAATTACAAAATGAGATTATCGCAAGAGAATCTCATCGAATATAGAAATTTTTTATTTATTTTAAAATCATTATTAAAACTAAATGATAAAATTAAGATCATGGGAACATCCGAAGCATTAATTTTTCAAATTCAGAAATTTTCAACTGAAGATGGTCCAGGTATACGAACAACCGTATTTTTTAAACAATGCCCCTTAAATTGCATATGGTGTCATAATCCCGAATCTATACTTAGAGCATCTCAACTTGAATGGTTTAAGCATAAATGTATAGGTTGCAGGACAGGTATAGATATATGCCAACAAAAAGCTTTATCTTTTGACGAGAATGGATTAAATATTGATAGAGAAAAATGTATCGGATGCGGAGAATGTGTGGAAGAATGTCCTTCTACAGCATTAAATCTGCTAGGTACATGGTGGAATTTAGAAGATCTTCTCTATGAAATAGAAAAAGACAAGGTATATTACATTAAATCTAACGGAGGAGTAACTGTTTCTGGTGGTGAACCTACACAACAACCAGATTTTGTAGCGAATCTTTTAAAAAAATGTAAGGAAAATGGAATCTCTACTGCTTTAGATACATGTGGATATGCATCTAAAAAGGTTTATGAACAAATTTTACCTTATGTCGATTTAGTACTTTTAGATTTAAAACACATAAATTCTAATAAACATAAAGAATATACTGGAATTCCTAATGAAGTAATATTGGAAAATGCCATTTGGATTTCTAATAATTTAGAAAAAAATGGAAAAAAAATGTGGATTAGAACTCCAATTATCCCTCATTACACTGCTACAGATGAAAATATTAAAGGGATAGGAGAATTCATTGTAAATAAATTAAATAACTTTCCTGAAAGATGGGATCTTCTTTCTTTTAATAATCTCTGCATCTCAAAATATGAAAGATTAGATATGGAATGGCAATTAAAGAACGAAACATTAATGAAGGAAGAAGAAATGGAGTCTTTTTTAAAAATTGCAGAATCTACAGGTGTTAAAGCTCCTCATTGGTCTGGATTGACAAAAGGAATAGAAAGTAATGGAAGAAATGCTCCAGATATAGAAAAATCAAAATTAACATCTTGTTGATTATTTTAATTAGAAATATATATTTAAAAAAAGAATGACGAATTATGAGTGAAAATAATAATAAATTTGGTTGGATATCTGAATTTTCAGATGCACTTATTGAATTTACTCAACCAGATATAATGGTAAAATTAATCTCCACAATAGACTCGCGTGGTTGGCCCCATATTACTATAATCACATCAAATCGAGCTAAAACTAAAGACCAGATTGTATGGGGACAATTCTTTGCTGGCACTAGTAAAGAGAATGTAATAATAAATTCAAAACAAGGGATATTTTATATGACAGCAGAAGCACCATTTAAATTTATCCAAGTAAAAGCTGATTTTACTCATACGAAAACCGAAGGAGATGACCTTGATGATTTTAACCGATCAAATTTTTTCCGATATTTCACGTATATTAATGTTTATAAAGTCTTTTATAATAAGATTATTGCTGTAACTCAGCTCAGAGTCTTACCTCCTGGAAGTATACCAAGAAAAATTGTTAAAGCTATTCTAAAAGAAGCAAAAACCAATCTAGATGAACAGCGATTAAATGTAATTGGATATAAGTTATTTACAAATAAAATAGGTGTAAGAGCGATAGCATATATCGATCCTTCTGATGGATATCCTATAATCATTCCACATCTTCAAATAAATGCTGTTGATCACAATAGGCTCTATTTTCCATTAACAGCATTAAAGGAAGATTTTCTAAAGATTCCTGTTAATTCAAAAGTTGCTGTAATTGGCGCCAATTTCGATATGGCTAGCCAAGTAGTGAAAGGAACATTTACTGGCATTCAATCAGTTGAAAATGTCGAATATGGATTAATAGATATTGAAGAGATATATAATAGTTCTCCACCTATAGTTGGTAAAATTTATCCTGAAATTGAAACAAAACCTAAGGTAACGAATTTTACTCTTTAAATTTTTTTCTTTAAAGAAGAATCTAAAAAAGATCAAGAAGTAGAAAATTACATGGTCTCATAATTGGATGAAAATGTTTAACTATCAAGATTTCGGACTAAAAGAAGGTAATTTATATGAAATTATAGCCACAACCAATTCTATAACAAAAAATGGTAACGAAATTAAGCCTAATGCTTCTTGTATGGGGATTAGAATGATAGAAGGAGATCAAATACAAATATCTCCTTTCTATAGTACAATTACTTATAAAAATTTAAAAGAGAACAGTTTATTAGTTATAAATTTTGTAGATAATGTTTATTTATATGCTCTTGCTGCTCTAAAGGATCCAGATTCTTATATTGGGTTAAAAGAATTTCCATCTAAATACTATGGTTTCAGAGATATGAAATTAAGGAACATTTCACTCCCTTATATAAAAAAAGCATGGGGATTTTTAATCTGTGAAGTCACAGAACATTTTCAAAAAGTAAAGGAAAGTTCTATAGGAGAATACATAATGACTGAATTTAGACTTAAAGTTCTAATCTCTGAGAAGGTAAAGGAATCATTTAACTTATTTAATAGAGCAGATAATTTAGTTATAGAATCTATCATTTTAGCTACGAGAATTAAGGTTGTTAAAGCCGAAAGTGATTTAAATCTTTACACAAAATTATTAAATCAGCTAACCGCAAATATAGAAAATATTGAGCGATTTGGGGGAAATAAAAAGGCTTTAAAAGCAATGGATCTCGTAAATAAGTATGTGGAGACTCTATAGATTAAAATTATCCACAAATAGAATCAATAAACATAAGAGGATATTCAAAATCTTCAATCCAATCGATTTTTGCTACGACTTTGATTGTTTCATATTTAATAATTACCTCTGCTCGAATAATTTTTCCCGTAATTTCGTCATAGTTGAATTCTGTAGATTTATCTCCTAATATTTTTTCTCTATCTAACAATATCTTTACAGATTGAACATAGGGTTGGCAAGAAATTGCCGTTTCAATGCCGTTCTCAATTGAATGAATAACTTTTTCATCTTTAGTTATTGGAATACCACAAAGTATGTGATAAAGTGCACCCAATTTAATACCCGTTTCAAAACAAGCTCTTTCTCTCTCAGTTAAATCGCTTGAAAAAAATATTTTTTCATTCATAATATTAATTCAAAATTAATCAAAATACTCTATTTTTGCTCCAATATTATTTGGTTTACAAATATAAACATGACCTCCACCATTCTTTTGGCTCTTCTGAAGTTCTATTAACAAATTATCTGCTTGTGAGTCAGATTCTACAATTCCAACAACGCTAGGGCCAAATGATGACATTCCATATGCTTTTAATCCATACTCCTCAAAAAATTTTAATATATTCTTTACAATTCTATGTTGGAGCTCAATTTCAATTTTCTTAAAACCGAGGCTCTGTATTCTTTGTAGACCTTCCCCAAAACATTTTAAATCTTTTTTTAGAAGTCCAGGCAAGATCTTCATTATTATCATATGTGATACTTCATTGATTTCATTTTTTGGAATTGGTGCATAATTTTGAAATACACTTATTTCTTCATCGCCATATGCTCCCTTCTTTACGTCAGGAATAACCACTACAAATCTCCAATTTTCTGGAATATCGTATCTGACAATCGTCAATGCTGGATTAGCTGAAGAAGATGCTGATGAGGGCAGAAATGTTTCCTTTTCTTTTCCTCTTCCAAAATCATGTCCACCATCAAGAATAAAACCCCCACTTTCAAATCCCCTCCACCCAATTCCTGAAGTCCCACCCCTTTCAACCAATTTAGTTAAATCTTCGATATTAGAATTTAAACCTTTTAACTTAGTAATAGCTGTAGCAATCGCAAGGCTCAGTTGAGTTTTCGAGCCTAATCCTACGTGAGAGGGGAAATACCTTTTAAGATTGAAGTGAAAATTCTTATTACTAATATTAAAGATTTTAAACACTTTTGAAGCAATTTTATTAATAACTTCGATTGATTCACGATAATAATTGTGAGCTTCAATTTTAAATTCTTCAGCACTATTCGAAGCCTCAAAAACCACATTAGGTCGGTCCAACATTAGACCAATACCACCATCTACCCGACCAGTATATCCATTTTCATCAATTAAAGATAAGTGAATACGACAAGGGGTTGTTATTCTTAAAGAAGTCATATTTTTTGTTTTTAAAAAGGAATGTCAACTATAAATAAGAATTTTTAAAATAATTTAAATATATTAGTAATGAAATTTGAATAAATTTTTACTGGTTGTTGATTCCAATCGATTTAATACAGATATTTAAACTTAATGATTTGAAAAGGATTTTATATGTTTAATTTATTATTTGTAAGAAAGGTTTTATAAATTAGTACTTTTTTTAATTTTCAAAAAATTATTGATTTTTTATAAAAGTAAGAAATGGGTTAAAGAATGGAAAGAATAGAAAGGCAAGAAAAACGTTTTAGTGAAATTGGTCAACAAATTTACAATAATTCTCCTTACATGTTATATATTTTTAAATTAGACGGGACTATGGTTGATTGTAACAAAAAGGCTGAGGAGTGGTTAGGTTATGATCGTTCTGAAATAATAGGAGAAAATTATCTAAAATTATCAGAAATTCCTGCTGAGTTGGTACCAAAAATGAGGGAGAGGCTTAAAAAGATTGCACAGGGAGAAATCCCAGAACCTTTTGATATGCAATTATATAAGAGAGATGGATCAATAGCTTGGATAAATGCTTATATTTCCTTCTTTCAATTAGATAAAGAGAAACTTTTCTTAGCAATTATTCAAGATGTTACTGAGAAAAAAAGAAGTGAGCAAAATTTGAAAGAATCAAAAGAACAATACCAAAGAGCTTTTGAACATGAAACATTCTACAAGGATTTGTTTACTCACGATATTAATAACATCCTTCAAAGCATCTTAACGTCTTTAGATATTATTAATTTAAAAATGGACTCTGTTGAGGATTCACATAATATAAAGCCTATACTAAAAATTATAAATGAACAAGTTTACAGAGGTACCAGTTTAGTAAATAATGTATACAAATTCTCACAATTAGAAGAAGCAGAGATAAATCTTCAAAAAATTGATGTGGAAAAAACAATTTTAGAAGCTATTAAGTATGTAAAGAAAAATTTCAAAAAGAAGGAGATTAGTATCCAATTCGAATCTCCAAAAGAAAAAATATATATTCAAGCGGATGAACTTCTTAAGGATGTTTTTGAAAACATTTTGATCAATGCTGTAAAACATAATGATAATCCTAATATCGAAATCGTTATTAAGACTTCCAAGCGACAAGAAGATGGAATCTTCTTTTGGCAAATTGAATTTATTGATAATGGTAAAGGTATTCCCGAAACCAAGAGAAAAAGCATTTTTGCAAGAGGTTTTAAAGAAGACAGAACTGTTAGCGGCATGGGACTAGGCTTATCCTTAGTTAAAACTATTGTTGATAAATATGACACGAAAATTTTGGTAGAAAGTAGAGTTCCTGAAGATTATTTGAAGGGTACAAACTTTAAATTTCTATTTCCTGAGGTGGAATGAATTGGTAACAGTATTAGTAGTAGAAGATGACGATTCACTTAGAAACCTATATCGAATCGCTTTAACATTAAAAGGCCATGACGTTATTGGGACCGCTGGTGATGGTAAAGAAGCGGTTGATATGTTTAAAAATTTTTCAATAAAACCGGATATAATCCTTATGGATCATAGAATGCCGGGTAAGAATGGACTGGAAGCAACTAAAGAAATTATGAAAATGGATGGAAAATCAAAAGTCATTTTTGCAAGTGCCGATAAATCGGTGAGAGAAGAAGCTATTTCCTTAGGAGTAACAAGTTTTAAACCTAAACCATTTAGCCTTGAAAAATTATGTTCTAATATTAAAAAAGCGATGAATAGTGGGTACATTCATGCTTAGAAATATTTAAAGAAGTAATTAATGAGTAACCATTTCATTGCAAAAATAATGATAATAAGACTTTTTTAAAACCTTGTTTAATAAAACCCCAAGCTATATTTTATAGTTGTGGATCAAAGTATTTTTCTATTAACTTATGCTATATGCATTAAGAGAATCATTGTAAAATGATTGAAAAATTCTCTTTTCTTGTATAGTGTTGTTATTATGAGCGATTTAGAAGGGTTAACAAGAAGACTTATTAATAGAGGTTATTCTGAACGACAAATTCTTGAAAGATTAATTCAAGAATATCATGATTTTAAGGATATAAGTGATACTTTAGCATTCAAATATGCAAGGGCAGTATTGGAGGAATGCCAAAAAAGTGATATTAAGGGTATAACTGATGCATTTATTAGAGAACTGTTAGATATTAATAGAGCTAATGTTTCAGTAGGTAAGCAAGGAGTTGGATGTAGAGGGGCTGGAGATTTTTTTGTGCATAAATTGATTGCAGAATTATCTGAAACAGATTATAAAGCGTTTTTATCCCCTTCTTCTTTGGATGACGCAGGGGCAGTTCGGATGCGGGATGTTGAGATGTTTCAAAAGAATAAAATTGATACTAATGACCTAATTATTGTCTCTAAAATGGAAGGGATTCATTCTAGATTAAGCGACTTTCCTTTCATTTGTGGTTTCCATGTTACACGAGCAGCCTTGAGGGATCTATATGTGAAAGGGGCAAAACCTATATCGCTTATGGTTGATGTTCACTTAGCTGATGATGCAGATGTAGGAAAATTGTTCGATTTTATGGCAGGAGTCTCAGCAATTTCAGAACTAGCGAATGTTCCCATAACGGCAGGTTCAACTTTGAGGATTGGAGGGGACATGGTAATAGGTGATCGTCTTGTGGGAGGCGTTAGTGCTGTTGGGGTTTGTAAAAAATTATTAGCAAGGAGAAAAATTCAAATTGGTGATAAAATATTAATGACAGAAGGTGCGGGAGGTGGTACGATAACAACTACAGCAATTTATTCTGGAAATCATGATAGAGTTAAAGAAACAATGAATATTAAGTTTTTAAAAGCTTGTGAAATGATTCTTAGTTCTAATTATATCGATGAAATTCGAGCTATGTGTGATATCACCAATGGTGGATTAAGAGGAGATCTATATGAAATCAATTATGAAGCTAATTGTGGGGTTAGTATTAATGAAGAAAAAGTAAAAAGGCTTGTAAATCCCAATGTATTAGATTTATTAGAAAATGTTGGTGTTGACTATTTGGGAGTCTCTTTGGATGCACTCTTGATATTTTGTTCTGAATCTGTTTCGGAAAGAATCATTTCTGATTTGCAAAGAATTAATGTTAAGTGTGAAGAAATTGGATATGTGGACAATTCAAATCAGGTAAAAATGATAATGGAAGGTAGCAATAAAACAGAAATCGTTCCAAAATTTAGAGAATCAGCTTATACTAAAATAAAACAAGAGATAGGAGAAGAAGAACCTGAAAATATTGTGTTGATGGAAAAAAGTATAGAAAATGCGGCCTTGAAATCGTTGAATAAAAGAAAAAAGATAATTAACTATATCAAAACACAGAGTTAGGTTTATTTACAGATCTAAGATTTCATTCATAGAACCGGATCTAAATCCTTCAATATCTATCGTAACATATGTAAACCCTAACTCTTTTAATTTATGTCTAATTAATTCTAAATTTGGTGGTGTTAAGATATATGGCATATCTTTGGGTAATAATTCAATGCGTGCAAGACTTTCTTCATGCAATCGCACTCTTAATTGTTTTAAATTGAAAGTGTGTTTAAGATATTTTTCAGATTCTCTTATCATAGTCAGCTTAGTTTCATTAATAACTTGGCCATAAGGAATTCGCGAAGAAAAACAAGCCATTGATGGTTTGGATTGAACTTCCAACTCAAAATATTTACTAAGTTCTCTAATTTCATCTTTATTTATATCGAATTCAATGTAAGGAGTTGAAATTTTTAATTCTTTTAACGCTTGCATACCAGGTCTGTAATCTGAAAGGTCGTCAATATTTGATCCATCCAAAATGATGTCAAATTCTACAGAATCTTTAATTTGAAGAATATCGCTATATAACCCAGTTTTACAAATATAACATCTGTTTGATGGATTACACTGAAATTCTTCGTCCTGTAATGGATCTCTTTCTATAATTCTATGGTTGATGTTATATTTTTTAGCAAATTGTATAGTTTCTTCAATTTCATCATTTGGATAAAGTATAGATTTTTCGGTTATTAGTAAGGTTTCTTTGGAATATTTTTTTGAAAGAAATGCTAAAAGAGAGCTATCAACTCCTCCTGAAAATGCCACAATTACTTTTTTTTCTCGAAAAAAAGCTTTTAAATTATCCAATTTTTTACGTAGAGCGATTTTTAAGGTGTTCATTGCCAACACAATATAGTTTTTAATTTAATATCTTCTAAAATGTAATTTATGTTTATAATTTAACAATTTTTAACCATAAAGAAAATTTAAAACCTGTGAATTTTTTAAAAATGAATATATTAATGAATAATAATGCTCAATTCATAAAATTAGAGATTACTTATTTTAATATCCAGATTTGAAGAATAGAAGAGTGTTTATTTTTTGTAATGTTATGAAAACTAGTGGATAGTACCACGCTAAAGCCATAAATGTCATAACCCATTCTAAAAACTCTCTTGTTAAAGGTTGTGGACTAATAAGAAATAATATTGACGCTACAGGGGGACCGAAAACCATAAAAAAACCTATAGATCTTGGAAATATTTTTTTTTTCAGAACAATTGCTAAGCCTGTAAAAAACGAACCGAATGCGAAACCGCCAAAGGTTAAGGCAGCAAAAACATAATGTATATTCAATGGAGAACGATCTAAACTGAAGATTCCAATATTAAACATCCCTAAAATTCCAAAAATTAGAGAAACTATTCCAGAATATCCACATATTCTTCTAAATAAATTAATATAATGAATCTTCTTTGAGTTATCTATGTTATCACTCATATCAGAACTATACAAACGACTCATATTAAGAATTAAGGGTAAGATAAAAATAGAAGTAATTATCACCGTAAGGTCCAAAATAAAGGGTGCTGGCGTATAAACTCTTGATCCTAAATCGCTGATATAATTATACCATATACTATATCCACTAGGACCATAATTCATAGCAACTACTAATCCTATTAATAATCCCGGTAGAAATGATAACAATGAAATATATACGCTAATTTTGACTACTTTAGGTTGTGTTAATTTATCATAGATACGCTTAAACCTATTCCTCATTTTAGCATACATAGTTTTTATTTATCTCTTACTATTTATTTATCAATTAAAAAGTTAAACTGAATCAAGTTTAACATTAACCCGTCTTCTTTACATATAACAAATATTGTAATTATTTATTTGTTTACTTTTCGTTAAATATTCTTGAAGATATCTCGAATTATGAGATTAAAACTTTTGTGAAGTATACAAAGATTTAAATACTATATTTGATATAGTATTCATAAGATACTATTTTAGTTAAAAAAATAAGGAATGAAATAAATGAGTTGAAAATTATGATAAAACGTATTAGAGAATTAGATCCAAAAGCTCTAATAGCTTCAAAAGAGTTCAGAAATTACGTTGAAAAACAAGAAACTGAAATAAATCGGGGAATTAGTTCACTTTGCATATTATCCATACTTATACAAGCAGGGAAGAAAGGTTCATATGGTTATAGAATCTTGAAAGATTTAACTGAAAAAACAAATAAAATGCTAATAATCGAAGAAGGAACAATTTATCCGATTTTGAGAAAATTGGAAGAAGATCATATAATAAAATCTGAACGGGAAGAGTCTGGAAGAAGAAGAAAATTTTATAGCGTTACTAAGCATGGGTATAAAATTTATAACCACCTTGCGGGGTTCTACAGTAAATTAACTGAAGCAATAGCACCCTTATTTGATGTTCATGTAAATTTAAAGCCAGAAAAGTATTTATATTGCCCAATGTGTGCAAATAAAATCGATCTTACTGATTTAAAACTCCGTTTTTGCGATGTATGTGGACATAATATAGAAAATGAATTAAAAGAAAGAGGTTTAAAGAATGAGTGAAAAAGATAAGCAAAATATTATAAAGGAATATTTAAAAAAAGTGAAATCAAAACTGCCTGATTGGCTAAAAGATAAAAAGGAACATAGAGAAATCTTGGCAGAGCTTGAAGAACATATTTGGAGTAAGGCAGAAGACCTATCAGAAACAGGTTCACCAACATTAAAATCTATTCAAATTGCAATTTCTCATATGGGAACACCTGAAAGTATAGCTAAAGAATATAAACGTCGGGGAACACCAAAAGTATATATCACTGAGGAATTATGGCCTCTCTACTTAAAAGTCTTGGTAGTTGTCTTTTCTGTTATCATTGGGATTTCTGTTATTTCACAAATAATAGAATTCATTTTTGGAAATCTAAATGTTGGTACATTTTTTGGAAACATGATTCAGGGGATACAGCTTGGATGCTTAATATCATTTGCTATTATAACCATTATTTTTGTAGCTTTATCAATGGAAGGTTATTTTCCTGAAGATTTTAAATCTAAAAAAATTCGGGAGAAGGAAAAACAACAACTTGAACAAGCACGGAAAGAAGGAATTCTGATTTCAGAAATAAAGAAAAGGCCGGTAAAACCATATATAAAACCAATAGGAGAAATTATTGGGGGATCATTTGCAATTATCTTCGGGATTTTCTTTATGTTACAACCTATTCCAGCTATATTTAATCCAAGCTTAGTTAATCCAAAATTTCTTTTATACCTGCAATTCGCTGGAGTATTCATTTTAACTGAGGGGATCTTAGATTTAAGTCGAGGATTAATAGGAAATAGACAAATGATTGCTCATCAAGTTATTCACGGTATAACAATTGCAGTAAAACTGGCTTCAATATCTGTAATAATCTTGATGATGAATAGACCAGATATATTCCCAATTTTAATCATAAGCGAACCTGGAGACGCCCTTATAAATATAGGTATTGCACCAGAATATTATACTCTTTTTAGAGGAATTGCTGGCTTAATAATAGCTGTAGTAGCATTAAGTACGATTGAAGACTTCTACAAAATCTATAAAGCTGAAAGATACAAGAGTTAGAAGAACTATACCTATTTTTTTTATTTTTTTTGCTTTTTTTCTTTTACTTGAAATTTATTATTTAATTTCTGAAGCTTATTTTAAGATTAATATTTTGGAAAAAAGTATTCGAAAATTCTTAAGAATCAATTAGACTTTATTATAGGTAATAATATTAAACTAAACTTTACTCTAAAAATAGAAAAACAGAATTAAAAAATAAACATGGGAGATAAATTACGAGAATTTGACGACAATGTCCATAGACGATCGTTGGGTTTTCATATAACTTCAAGAAAAATTTTTGTAGAATATATATTACCCGAAATAGTAGATAAATTATGGGACTTTACATGGATAGATCTATTCGCGGGAGAAGGAAACTTGATTTTACCCATATTAAATTCAATTAATCAAAATAAAAGAGTGAGTTTTTTCAAAAACCATATTTATTTATTCGATATACAAGAGGAAATGGTGCAAAAATGTATAGAAAATGCGGAAACTTATGGAATTCCTTCTAAGATAGCCTCTAATAACATTAAACTTCGTGATAATTTAGAAAACTTTCCTGTTTCTTTAAAAAAGAGTGAATACCCTCTTTATCATATAACAAATCCACCTTATCTGTATTTAGGATATATAAGAAAACATTCTAATACCCACCAATACTTAAAACTTTTTGAGGGGATGAACCAGGGTTATCAAGATCTATATCAGATCGCTATGATTAATGATTTAAGAAGTGATCTTGAAAATATAATATATATAATTCCTTCAAATTTCTTATATGGTGCTTCAGTGTCAAATAAATTCCGCATAGATTTCCTTAGGAACTACAATATTAATAAAATGATAATATTTGAGACAAAGATGTTTGAACATACAGGAACAAATATTTGTATTGGCTTTTTTAAAAAAAAAAAAGAGAATAAATTTGAAGACCAAGAATTTCTGGGACTTAAGTTTAAAAAAAGTGATAAGCCTATTGAAAAGTTATACAGACTTAAGCCAGAATTTAAGTATCGAGCAGGGTATGAATTTGATGCGTTTTCAAGGGATTACCGTGCTAATAATCCTCTCACAGTTAAATATTACTTATTAAAAGAAGAAGTTAAGAGGAATTATGGAAAAAATGGAATTAAAGTAATGGATGCTAATGATTATAAAAATAATGTTTATACTAAAATTATTCTTCACCTTAATGATAATTTAAAAGAAAAAATTGAATCCAACATTTTATATGTTCGAACTGTTGATACTGGTTCTTATAATGGCAGAGCTGGTCTAAGAATAATTGCTGAAGACTTTAATGTTAAAGGAATTTACGTGTCGGGAAATACCTATAGAACTCATCCAATTCAGATATTTATTGAACCACAGATTACTCAAGAAGATCAAAGACTATTAAAAAACTACTTTAATTTTATATTGGAAACATTCAGAGAAGGATTAGACAGTGATTTTCTTACTACTTATAAATACTCAAAAGCATTGTACACACGAAAATACTTAGGGTTGACTCAGGTAAGATTATTAATTGAAACCTTACCAATTCTCGATATGAAAAAGAGCAATAAAACCGAATTGAATGAGTTAATTAACAAAAATCATTATAACAAAATACTAGATTTTTTGAATAAAATGAGAATATAAGGATAGTTTTAATTAAATATATACACTCGCTAAAAGAAAAGAGATTAAACCCAAGAATGCACCAATTTTTAGCATTAAACTCACTCTTGAAAAGACTTTTTTTTCCAAATTTCCTTTCATGATCAATATTACAGCATAAAATACAACAGCGATTCCAAAAATCATAGAAATTGAAAAGAGTAAAAGATTCATAATATCTGTAAATATCGTTAGGAAGAAGAATATTATGGCCAAAATTGCGAAGCTCATAGATATATAGGCTGATTTCTTAATACCTATCTTTATAGCTAAAGTTTTCACCCCTTCCTCTTTATCTCCTTCTATGTCTTCACATCCTTTTATAACTTCTCGAGATAAGAGTAGTAAAAAACTAGTTAAAAAGAAAAAATAGATATGATTGGGAATGTTTGAGCTATTTAATATAGCACCATAAATCAAACCTATAGAAAAAGAAATGCTAACTATAATATTTCCAAAAAAACCGCTCTTTTTTCCCCATTTTGCATAGAACCATGCGATAAAACCAAAAAAAGCCGCAATAATTATATTTAAAAAACCTAGTTCAAAAAGTAAGCTATGAATTATAGCAACAATAACGCCAAAAATCAATGTTCCGCAAAATAAATATTTAGCTTGTTTCAATGTAATTGCTCCTCTTGGAATTGGTCTTTCAGGTCTATTTATTTTATCGATTTCAATATCATATATATCATTAATAATCATACTAGAACCAGCAAGAAAGAAATAGGTAATAAATCCAAGAATTACATTGAGTATTAATATTTCAAAACTAATACCTACTCTTGTATTTAAAATACCAATTAATACAGTCAGACAACCCATCAGGGCATTAACAGGACGGAGTATCTCTATTGCAGCTTTAAAGTTCATTTTAATCTTGGTTTATTAAATAATTCATTTTATTTCGTATTTTTTTTTATGTTCTTTTCCTGCATCTTTTATTTCATCAATGATTACTTTTAAAGATGATCCATTATCTTTTAATAGATTATTTTCAATAAATGTGCCCATTACAATAACATCGGCTCCAGCTTCAACAAAAGCTCTTGCATCATCTTTATTGTCTACTCCACCACCCGCGATTATTGGAATATTAAGAATAGAGCAACATGTCGTTATGTGATCTGTGGGTATTTTTTCGCTACCAGAACCTGCTTCTAAATAGATCATCTTATAGCCGATCATTTCTGCTGCTAGAGCATAAGCAGTAGTTAATTTAGGTTTATTTCTAGGTAGCAATCTTGCATTTCCAATCCAGCCTGCACTAGCTCCAGGTTCGATTATTAGATAAGCCATTGAAATATATTCTAAATTAGATGTTTTAATTGTATAAGACGCAAGAGCTTGTTGACCAACTATGAAATATGGGTCAGCAGAATTTAATAATGACATGTAAAATATAGCATCTGCATACGGTGATATATTACTGATACCACCGGGAAATATAATTATGGGAATCTCGATCTTATTTTTTATAGCTAAAATTGTTTTATCTACAAAACTTTGATTAAATACTGTACTTCCTCCAATTAAGATAGCATCGGTTCCAGCTTCCTCGGCATATTTTGCGATTTTTGCTGCTTTATTTGGTCCTTGTCGTAATGGATCTGGATCAATCAAAGAAAAATGCAAAGCACCTTCATTATTGATTCCTTTTATTATGTATTCGAATGTACTTTTCTCAATACATTCATCAATAAGCATATCAACCATATATAACACATCCTTTAAATTATTGGCTTTTTTTATTATTTACAATCATTTTTTTAATTTTATCATAAATATCTTCTACTTTCATTTTCCACTTAAGAAATCCTGTAATTTCTCTTGGAAAACTTTTATAAAGATTAGATATTTCCTTCATTTTGATACGAAGATAATTTAAATCTAATAACAAATTCGGACGTGAAATTCCTTTAAATGCCTTAATTGCCATGTTAATTAATGACAAATTTAGACCCCCCGTTGAAGAAACTTCTAATATATCTTCTCCGGTTATTAAATCACGTTCCAATCCAAAATTTATATCATCATTAGAAAGATATTGAAGTACAATTCTTAATAAATCTAGTGAAGCAAATTCAGCTCCAAAACTAGACATAACGTTATAATTATAATCCCATAATTCATTTATTGAATAATTATTATTTTCTAAAGCATGAATTGCTGAATTTGCAGCATGAAATCCTGCCCTCATTGATGGATCTATACCTCCGCCATGTAATGGATTAACCTGGCATGCAGCATCTCCTATTAACATTATTCCATTATCGGCACATGACCATAATGGCCTTCTCACAGGAACTACTCCTCCTCCAGAAGAGACCTTTTCAAATTTTGATGTTTTTATAAATTCTTGAAAGACATTCTTTTGATAAAAATCTTTTACTTTCCCCTTGTAATCCATAAAAAGGCCTATTCCAATATTTACAGAAGATTCGTTTTTAGGAAAATACCAAATATATCCTCCTGGCGCTTTTTCTTGATCAATAATTATTGTTATATAGTCTGGGTCATTAACTTCTTGATCTGAGTCAGAAAATTTAATAATTTCCCGATAACATAGGATACTATCTTCTTTTGAAATATTTTTTTCGATTAAAGAGCTATTCACTATTTTTCTTAAAGGGGAATAAAAACCACTTCCATCTATAATGATATTAGCCTTTAGATCAATCATCTCTTTATTTTCTAATTTAACCTTCAGTCCATTTACAGTTCCATTCTTATAAAGTAAATCTAAAGCTATAGTGTTATCTAAAAATTGTTTTACTCCAGCATCTAATGCCTCATTTAATAATCTTTGTCCAAATTCTAATCTATTAACTATATAGCCTGCTTGTTTTGGATCAACTAAAGTTATAGATTTTTTAAGGTTTGGAGAATAGAGTTTTGCTCCTTTTATATGACATGATAACTCTTCATTTTTAGGATGTGGTATTCCTAAATAATCAAAGATCTCACTTCCAACAGCATCGCCACATATTTTATTTCCTATTTGGTCTTTTTGTTTTCTATCAATTAAACAAACACTCACCCCACTTTTACTTAAAAACCGAGCAGCAGTAGTACCTCCAGTACCAGCGCCAATCACAATAACATCAAAGGATTTCTGTATATTTTCCATGATGGTAAATTTTCAAAATTTTTTAAACTTGATTTTAACCAATAAAAGAATTTATAGAGATTAGAGTATTGTTAAAAGATATATAATTAATGTACTTCCTATAGGAACAGTTAAATCATCATAAGTGCTTGGAGATATTAATTCGATTACAGTAGCAATAGAACTAGTAATTAAGGAATATATTATAATTGTATCAATTGTTAATGGAGCTTGTACGTCTGGAATGAGTAAACCAAATAGAAAGAAGGAGAGAAAGCATAATAAAAACGAGAAACCAAAAAAGGTTAGCGACCCTTCGAGTGTTCGTTTTGAATTAGTCCAGGAAAGGCTTATACTTATCTTTCCCCAACGCTTTCCTATTACAGAAGCCATTGTATCAGCAATTATCATAATTAATATGCCAGCTATAGGAAAATAAAATTGACCTGGTGCAAATATAGCAAAAATAAAAACTAAAGACGTAATTGAAAGACAGTAAAAGAAAGGTCCTTGAAGAAAAGCTCTTTTTAAATTATCTTCTTGTTCTTCAGAAATGGCATCATATAGCTCTTTTAATTGCTTTACTTTTGAATCTTTTGAACTAAATAATACTACTATTGTGAGGGTACCTGCAATGATTGCAGGCCAAAATGGCCAAAAATAAAATGGAGAGGAAAGTATAGATAATCCCGCAAATAAATGAACAGATTTTCTGGCAGTAAATTTTGTGATTTTTCCCTTTTTATACAATATTAATGGCGTGAAAATTGCCAGTAATACATATAAGAATGTAATTCCTACGACACCAAGATCTAAGAGAAAATTGTCTATTGAGTAAAGCATTATAGTATCAAATTGTATGAATAATAAACCAAAGAAGAATTCTTACTTTAAAGACTTTATTAACGATTAAGACTTTACGACTGTTCCGAATTTTAAAAGTAAGAAAGTTTGATGAATGTAAATTTGAGAAATATTTTTAAATTTTTTAAAAAGAATAACTGATTAGAAGGATAAAAAGGTGAAAAATTAACACTAAAGATTTGATTTTCACCAAATTTTTATGTTATCTCAAATTTATTTTCCCAAGATTTGTGAACTCGTATTTTATTCTCAATAAAACCATATATTAAAAGTTTTCATATGAAATCTTCGAAAAAACCATTCGGATCGGGATATTTTGGTGAATGGATTAAAGATAAACATGGATTACCTGCTTACAGCTATACATGTAATCAAATAAATGATCTTAAAGCCATAACTCCTATGAATGAAGTATGGCGATTAAATACAGACCATATACATCAAGTTGGAAACGATCGATTAGTCGGGGTAGCTTCAAATTATGGATATATTCAAGTTCGCCAAGACGAAGGAAGTCCTAAATATTTAAATGAATATGATCCAAACAATAACCAATATGCAGGAGGATTTGGATATTTAACTGATGGTGATAATTATCTAAGCACATTTTATCCCGGAAATGGAGATTCATTTGAACGAATATTTGGTATAGGTTATTTCCAAAAAATTGTTGAAGGTAATGGATTAAAAGTGGATCAAGTAGTATTTGCTCCTTTTGGAGATGATCCAATTTTAATTTCTCAAGTTAAAATTTCTAATAATCGAGATCATCCAGTTGATTTGCGATGGATTGAATATTGGGGGTGTTGGATGTATCAATTTGCTCTGAGAGCGTATGGTGAAGCAATGTTTAAAAAAAATGTTTCGCTTATACGAAAAATCCGTCGACAACTGAGTGAAGAATTTACACAAGAATTCACAATTTTAAAAGATGGATCTGGATTAAAAGTAGCTAAATACTATAAGGGGAGGAAGGAAAATACCCAAAGTCAACAACCTAGAGCAAGTATGGAAGATAATATGCCTCCTACAGTTTTTATTTCTTCCTTGGATGGATTACCAAAGAGTATGAGTATTAATGCCTTTGAATTTTTTGGAGCCGGAGGAGTTGAAACTCCTAATGGACTTAATGAACCTTTTAATCTGAATACCGAAATTGTTGATTCTAATAGTGCTATGTTAATAAAAAGGGAAATTCACTTAGATGTAAACCAGAGTAAAACATTATTTTTCGCTTATGGTTATCTTATTGAGGATTATAATCTTGAATTACTCTTAAATAGATATAAGGAAAATTTAAAAAATCAATGGGCGACATCTTGTGCATCTTGGAAAAGGAGTCGAATAAAACTGAGTATTCCCGATAATAAATGGATAGATCGTGAACTTATTTGGCATAATTATTATTTACGTGGAGCTTTGACCTATGATAGCTATTTCAAGGAACATATCCTCTCACAAGGGCATATATATCAATATATTATAGGATTTCAAGGAGCGGCACGAGATCCATTACAACATGTAATGCCTTTCATTTATTGTAAACCGAGTTTGGTTAAACAGGTTATCAGATATACATTAAAAACAATAAACAAAAAAGGAGAGATACCATATGGTATTACTGGTTTCGGTCAGATAATGCCAGCACCCTTTAAGCCTAGTGATCTTGAGTTGTGGTTGCTTTGGTGTTGTAGTGAATACGTCCTAGCTACAAGAGACGCTGATTTCCTTAAGGAAGAAGTACCATCATATCCAATCTATAATCGAAAAACATTAGTGGAACCAATAAAAAAGATTTTACTGCGATGTTATAACCATTTTACTATAGAAAGTAGTGTCGGACAACATGGATTACAACGCTTGTCCAATGGTGATTGGAACGATGGTGCTGTTTTAGGGCATGTTCCAGAAGAGAATCATGAAGAAGTGAGACGGGTTGGCGAAAGTGTATTGAATGCAGCTATGGCTACATATGTTCTAGATCTCTACTCTGAAATGTTACGTTTTATTGGTGATGACGACAATTCAGAAAATGTAAGAAAATATGCTGAAGCTCAAAGAAAAGCTGTTCGCAACCAATGGATGGGTAAATGGTTTAGACGGGCTTGGCTTACTGAGGAGCTTGGTTGGATAGGTGAGGATCAATTATGGTTGGAGCCTCAACCATGGGCGATTATTGGGAGTATAACTGATATAAAACAAAGTAATATACTCGCCCAGACAATAAATAAATTAGTTCGAACATCTGAGATTGGAGCTCGTCTCATCAGTAAAGGAATAGATCGATTGAAAAGAGAATTGGGTATGAGAGTCAATGGAGGAATTTGGCCATCAATTAATGGTACTTTAATATGGGCGCTCTCTTTAGTAGATGGAAAAATGGCTTGGGAAGAATGGAAAAAAAACAGCCTGGCAGTACATGCTGAAAGTTTTCCAGACACCTGGTATGGAATCTGGAGTGGCCCTGATACTTATAATTCAGATTTATCTAAATACCCCGGTCAGACCCATTTTTTTGAATATTACATTACCAGGAATCAAATTGATGAAAATCATATGAAAAACGACCCCATAGGAATAAATTGGACAGATTTTCCGGTTATGAATCTACATCCTCATGCTTGGCCATTATTTAATATAATCCATTTAATTGGTGCAAAATTTACAAGTAAAGGTTTAGAGTTGTCACCAAAACTTCCTGAAGACGTGTATAAAGTGAGTTCTCCAATTATTGGTTTCGAAAAATCAAAAGAAGGTTATAGTGGCTGGTATGCTCCAGTTATAGAAGGGATATGGGAAATTTCATTAACATTAGGAATTGAAGAATTAAATAGCATCACATCTCTGAAAATTAATGATAAGGAAGTAAGTATAGAAATTACAGAAGATAGAATAACTTTTAAAGGGAAAAGTGAGGTAGATAATCCTCTAAAATGGCAAATAAAGAAATAAATCTTATATTTATTTTCTATATTTATATTAGAAATTTAATTTAATGTAAAAATACATTTTGAATTTTCATCTATGTTTCCGTATTTTTGGAAGAAATTCTATATACTCATTCATCAGGTTTAAGAATTTTCTAACTTTTTTTCTGAAGGTAACATCCATAAAGATAGGATCAGGTAAAGAAAAATGACGACAAGCAATGATTCCCATAATAGCATTTCCAATAGGATTGACGTGCAGACCATCAATCATTAATTCCGAATAAACTTCAGATTCATTTTCATACAAGGGATAGAAATATTTATACTGATCAATTAAACAAATTCCTTTATCATTCGATAAATTCCTGTTCACTTCTACAAATTTATGGAAAATCTTAAAGTGTAGAGCCATTTTTTCATATATAGGACAGTAATAGGTTTGAAGAATAGGGAGAATATCTGCGTCTTGAATAATATTTATTATTGTAAATAAATTGTATCTATATTGATCGACTGAACATTTTAAAAATGCATCATTTCCGCCGATTGTAACGATGACTACTTTAGGTAAAAAAGATAAAACATCTCTATCTATTCTTTTTATTAGATCTTCAGCGGTTTCTCCATTAATTCCTTGGTTTATTGTAGATACATGTCTCCCTACCCATTCCCTCATCGAACTCGATAACCATGAAAACCAATTAAAATGTCCTAATGAGTGCCAGTGAAGTTCTGTGTTGCTGGAACCAAGAGCTATAACTCGAACAGGTTCTTGTAGATTATTTTTCCACTTTGTTGTTAATTCTTCTAGAGTTATCATAATTACTTAGATTAAAAAATTAAGTGTTAGTTTAATAACTTTCGAACCTATAGACTTATATTTAAATTTATCTCACAATCTTAAAAGTACTCTTTCGTGATTATTGATAGCCTATATTGAAATTTTTAAAAACAGATAGATATGTAAAAAAAGTAAGTTTTTAAGCTATTTTGCATTGCAAATTCACAGCAAAAGTACACTTTTAGAAACATATCAATAAAAAAGAAGTGAAAAAAAATGGTTGATGAAAATTTAATTAAGGAAATTAAAGAAATGAGAGAAAAAGGCGGTAATGATCCCTCTAACTTTCTAAAATTACCAGAGTTCATGAAACAACTGGCTGAAGAAAGTGAAGATCTTAAAGAAGAATTAGAAGATATGGACCTTACCATTGTTCAATTTGTAGTAACTGACGTTGACTATAAATATTGGATAAAACTGGGAGAAGGTACTGTAGATTATGGAGAGGGAGAGGCTGAGGATGCAAATGTTACTATGAAAGCAGCAATTGCTACTTGGATTGGATTAGGTTCAGGTGAACTTGACTCTACTAGTGCTTATATGAGTGGAGATTTGCAAATTGAAGGTAATCTTCAGGATGCAATAGCTTATGGAGAAATTATGGCAATGGCGATGGAAGAATTTCCATCAGATTAAAAAAGGCCAGAAATAATCCGAAGGGAAATCGTAAAATTTTCTACTTTTCAGTTTTTTTTTCTTTTTATATTATATTGTGAGTTTAAAAACCTTCTTTTTTACATATAATAATCTTTGTCCTTAAATCTGCCTTAAACAACAATTCTTATACTTTTTTTGGCTTCCACAAGGACATGGGTCATTGCGTCCAACCTTTTTTGTGTTAACATGTTTTATTGTCTTTTCTCTGCTTTTACTTTTAATTCTAGTTGCTATTAACTTGAATTGAGGTAGAACACTTGCATAAAACATCTTCCACCCCTTACATAAGTGGCTTAACATTTTTGATGTATTAGAGCTTCCTATACGGAATTTTTGACAATCCCCATTACATAAATCATTAAAATGACACTGATAACACAGTGAATTCCAGAGTGATTTTTTTAGACCAAATTTTCGATAGATTGGAGATTCAATCATTTTTCCCCAACTATCTACAAGAATATTACCTAATACCAATTTATCCCGAACAAAAAAATCACACGGGTATATACTTCCATCGTATTCAACTACAAAATACTGACGGCAATCATTTCCCATATGACAAACATTATATCGCCCATAGATTAAATATTCTAAAATAGAATCAAAAAGTCTTATGGAAACACGATTTTTATCTTCTTTTTGCCATTGTTCAAACAAATCACATAGAAAAGTACCCCATTCTACTCCAGTTATGGAAAAAGGCTTAAGTTGATCTTTTTCATCAAATTCAACGCAAGGTATATATTGATGATAATAGAAACCATTTTCAACAAGATAATTATAAATTTCACGTGCTTTACTTACATTCTCATTATTAACTAAAATTAGAATATTAAATTCAACCTGATTTTTTTTTAAGTGCTGAATACCACGCATTACTAATGAATGAGTCGATTTCTGCCCAATTGTTTTTCGATAATTGTCATGAAGATTTGGAGGGCCATCAAGACTAACTCCCAGAAGAAATTTATATTTATTAAAGAATCGAGCAAAATTTTCTGTAATTAGCGTTCCATTTGTTTGAAGTCCATTGCTTAAAATCGCCCCAGGTGGAGCATATACCTTTTGGAGTTCTATAACATTCTGAAAGAAATCTAATCCCATCATTAATGGTTCTCCTCCTTGCCATCCAAACGCATAATTATTATTCTGATTAGTTTGCATATAACTGGATATTATTTTTTCTAATACCTCATTAGACATCCTGGGAGTCTCACTTACCTTCTCAAGGTGATCTATATAAAAACAATATTCACACCTCAAATTACAGTCTGCAGATGCAGGTTTAATTAACAAAGAAAATGGTTTCATTTTGAAGTAAGTGCCACTTTTTGTCGTATTTATATTATCTTCCTTTTGCTTTTACTAACCTAATCATCATTCTATAAAAATCTTCAAAATTTTTTGGGATGTATTTATCAAAGGTCTCAATTACAGTTTCCTCATCAATCTCTTTAAGAGCATTTTTATTTATTATTCGTTCCATCTCAGAAATCATCTGTTTTTGAATAGGAATAGGAACATATCCTAAAATTAAATAAAACATGCTTTTTCCTTTATTCTTCCATGTAATTTGACTCTTACCAATTTTTTCAGTAGAATCTGAGCGACTCTTAATTGGATCCAAGTGTTCACTTGTTATTATTCCATCAAATGGTATTCCTAAACGTTCAAATTGTTCAATAGGAGCATTATTTTTTTTCATTTCATTTATCATCAACTTTATCATACGTTTTTCCACTTCAGGTTCATTGATTGAATTTTCCTGTTTAGGATCGCTCTGAAGATCAAAAAGATAACTCCCATAAACATATGGATTTATGGCTCTATATCTTGCATTAAATTTCATAACTTTACATCCTTTCGTAAAATCAAAGGATTCAGAGATTTCCATTGTCTTGATTTCATTTAAAGAAAAGAAACCACGCATGTGAGTTGGCATAAGAGTATAATTGTACAGAGGTTTATTTAACGGATTCATGGGGGCTCTCATGTATACATAGCGTCCATCAGTTATGTTTACATGAGCTCCATGTGTCCCAAATAACGCGGTTTCCCTTACTTTTGCATCAGAATTAATTGTTTCTTTTAAGACCTTACCCTGCATATTTTTAGGTCTTTTAACCCTGAAAAATTCGAGAATTGTTGGAGCTAAATCTATTGGTTGCACGAGAGAATTTCTTCGCTCATTCTTTTTCTCTGATCTTGGATCCCAAATAAAAAGTGGAATATGAGAAATCTCATTATAAATTGGCGGTACTGCTTTTGCCCACCAATTTTTTTCTCCTAAAAGGAACCCGTGGTCAGTACTTACAATCAGCATTGTATCTTTCCACATATCTTTTGCATCCATAAAATCTAATATTTTCCCGAGATTATAATCACACATGCTTACTGAAGCAGCATATTCTTTTCGGCAATGATCAACTTGTTCTTCTGATTCTACTACTATACTATAATTTGGCCAATCAAAATGTGGGCCCTCATAGTCATGTTTATACAATTCTTTATATTTCTTGGGAGTAAAGAATGGCTCATGCGGATCAAATGTCTCAAGATGGAGAAACCAATTATCATCTCCATGATTCTTTTCGAGAAATTCTAATCCTCCCTTAAAAGTTTTAGATTGGGGCATATTTTCTTCCTTTTGCATATATTTCCTATTTACCCAATCTTGACGCCAGTGAGGACCCCATTTCTCTCTCATATTATATACGTGCTCAGGAATTTCAGGATCTCTCACTTCACCTTTCCAAGGATCTCCTTCATGGCCTCGCATGAATTCCCAGGTATTATACTGAGTATGGTATGTAGCACCCCCATCCTCCCAGTAATGATAATGATCACTAACAAGGTGAGTATATACACCTTTTTCTTTTAATAATCTTGGCATAGAATCATCAAACGGTTCTAGAGGTCCCCAACTTCTATGCAAAAAATTATATCTCCCCGTGTGGAGCTCTCGTCTAGTTGGCATGCACGTCAGGCTTCCACAATAATGATTATCAAATACAACAGTTTTTTCAGCCAACCTTTTAAAGTTTGGAGCATGAACCCAATTATTCCCATAGGGGGGCAGAAAACGTCTATTTAAAGTATCAAATAAAATTAATATTACTTTCATGATTTTATCCTAAAGAATTTTGTTTTCTCAATTTTATAATAGGCTAAAATACTCTTGTTAATAAAACGTATAGATTTTTATAAGGATTTATAATTTTTAGTTAATTTAAATATAGATTCATATTACCTAATGAACATATATATAATTTCTTCAATTTTTTTACTCTTGTATATCATCTGGACAAATTTCCTTACCAACGGTAGAGGATTTTAATGTTGCTAAAGCGAATTGAGTAGTATACCTTCCTTCTTCTCCAGTCAACTTTGGCTTACCACCATTCTTTATTACATCTATAAAATGATTAGTAGAATTTATAAAACCATATTTCCAATCTCGTTCCATATCTGAGAATGATTCAATTTTTCCATTTTTGAATACTACTATCGGCGGGAAAATGCCAGAATCTGACATTACATTCCCTCCAGCTGTTGCTTGATTAATCCACATAACTCCTTTTGAACCAGTTAATGAAATAAAATCATCTTCGGAATAATATGGGCTTGGTAAATACATATCTGGTAATTGATTGTATTCCATGGTTCCATATTTAGGGACGAGATTTTCTTCTTTATCAGGGGTTTTATATTTCCACATAATATAAGCTGGCAAATCCATAACTTTCCGATCTACCCAAGCATATACTTTTTCTATTTTATCTTCTATAAAATATAAAGCAAGCCAAAATTTATGGAACCCATCATCAAATACACATGGCGATCCTACTTCTAACCCACCACCGCAGGTTTTTGGATCATATCTCCATCTCCATGCACTAGTAGGAACCTCCCAACCTCCTTTAGAAGCTTCAAGGGTTTTAATATGAATTGAATTTACTTCACCGATGATTCCTTCTCGTATTAATTGTTTTGCTTTCATTATTGGAGGATAAAAAGTGAAATTTTCGAATACCTTTAGCTTAATATTATTCTCTGTACACGCATCAATCATTCTATTACAATCTGTAATGCTGTTAGCCATCGGTTTTTGGACGCTAATTCCTTTCAATTCTTTTTGAGCCGCATAAAGTGTTACCTCCGAGTGTAAATGATGAGGTAATAATATTTCTAAGATATCTAAGGTCTCAGAATCAAGCATTTCTTTATAATCTCGATAAATCCTAGTGTCTGAACCAAGATTGAACTTTCTAATTTTATCCTCAACAAGCTTATTCTTTCTATCGCATAGGGAAGTGATTTCCACATCATCCCGACTTAAATATCCTAATATATTTAAATCAAAAATAACGCCAGTACCAATGATCCCTACTTTTAGTTTGTCCATAGTCATTATAATTTTATCTTGCATTAAAGTTTTTAACACATTTATATATTTTTAACACATTCATTTAGTGATGATTTAATGGTTAAACATGCTGTTGTAAGAAAAGTTTCACAAAAATTTCAAAATGGTTTGACAACCTCGAATTTGGGAAAACCAGATTATAATACTGCTATTACTCAACATTCAAACTATATTGAAGCAATGAAAAACTGTGGATTGAATGTTAAAATATTAGAAGCAGATGAGAGATTTCCAGATTCAACGTTTGTTGAAGATACTGCGGTTGTTAATAAGGATGTTGTGGTCATCTCTAATTTAGGAGCACCAAGCAGGAAAGGTGAAGAAAAAGAAATAAAGAAGGTGATGGAGGAGTTTTATAATGATATTAAATCAATAGAAAAACCTGGAACTTTAGAGGGGGGAGATGTTATGAAGGTAGAAAATGAATATTTTATTGGAATTTCCAAGAGAACAAATAAGGAAGGAGTACTGCAATTAAAAGAAATTTTAAAGAAATATGGATATACATGTACACTAGTTTCATTAAAAAATGTTCTTCATCTTAAAACTGGAGTGGCTTATATTGGAGATAATAATATCATCGCTTCAGGTGAATTTATAAAAAATCCTCTTTTCAAGAATTATAATATCATAGAAGTTGAGGAAGATGAGAGTTACGCTACTAATTGTATAAGAGTAAATGAATATGTATTAATTGCTAAGGGCTTTAAAAAGTTGAAAGCTTCAATTTTAGGGTTAGGGTATAAAATACTTGAAATGGATATGTCAGAATTTAGAAAAATGGATGGGGGGCTTTCTTGTTTGTCTTTAAGATTTTAAAAATAATAAGATACAAAAGTGCAGAAAGTCAAAATTGGATAGCAAATTTCATTAGTTAATTAAATTTATATTTCTCAATGCCAGCAAACCAAGAAGAATTAGATCCAAGAAAAGCATATGAAAGAGCCCTATACTATGGATGTGGTTATACAAAAGAAGATCTAAAGAAACCTAGAATTGCTATAGTAAATTCATGGAATGAAATTAATCCAGGACATATTCACCTACGTAGATTAGCTGAATTTGTAAAAAAAGGAATTAAAGAAACTGGAGGCACTCCTATGGAATTTAATACAATCGCCTTGTGTGATGGGATCGCAAATTCGGGAAATTTTTCAAATTATATTTTACCTTCGAGAGAAATAATCGCAGCCTCAGTAGAATGCACTGTTAAAGCTTATGATTTTGATGGGATTGTGATGTTATGTTCCTGTGATAAAATTATACCTGGAATGCTTTTAGCAGCAGCAAGATGTAATATCCCTACAATATTTTTAACCGGAGGAATTATGAAGCCAAAGCATTTTAAAGATGGCCCACTTAAAGGTAAAATATTTGTTACAAGCGATATTAAGGAATCAATTGGAAAGTATAAAGCAGGAAGGATGTCTAAGGAAGAGTTCTTCCTAATTGAATCTCAAACGTGTTGTAGTCCTGGTGCTTGTAATATGATGGGAACAGCAAATACTATGGCTTGTATTGTAGAAGCTATGGGGCTCTCCATACCAAAATGTGCAACTATGAGTGCAGTTAGTAAAGAAAGAGAAAACTTATGTAAAATTACGGCTAAAACTCTAATGAAATTAGTTAAAAAGAATATCAAAGCGTTAGATATTATTACTCATAAATCCATTGAAAATGCTATAAAAGTTGCGCTATCGTTTGGTGGTTCTACAAATATGATATTACATATGTGTGCTTTATCACATGAAATTGGGGGATCCTTAAATCATTTTGATTTTGATTCTCTGAGCAAATCAGTGCCATTACTATCTAAATTCAAACCTTCTTCTGAATATAATCTCACAGATTTTCATAATGTTGGAGGAGTTGGAGTTTTAATGAAGAAATTATCGACTTTACTAGATTTATCAACCAAAACTGTGTTGGGGTCAACTTTAGGTGATTATTTAGAGTCTATCGAAATTGTAGATTATCAAATTATACGTAATTTTGAAGATCCAATAGCTAGCGAAGGAGGAATTGCTGTTCTAACAGGAAATCTTGCACCCGAAGGTGCTATCGTAAAACAAAGTTCAGTAAATCCTAATATGAGACAACATAAAGGTCCAGCAAGGGTGTTTGAATGTGAAGAGGAAGTTACAGATGCCCTATTGAAAAGTACTGTAAAAGAGGGAGATGTTTTAGTTATAAGATATGAAGGTCCAAAAGGGTCACCAGGGATGCGAGAATTATCACTTCCTGCCGCAATTTTGGTTGGATTAGGACTAGGAGATTCGGTTGCAATAGTCACTGATGGAAGATTTTCTGGAGCTACAAGAGGTCCGTGTATTGGGCACGTTTGTCCGGAAGCTCATGAAGGAGGATCTATAGCAATTATTCAAGATGGAGATGAGATAGAAATTGATATTGATAATCACAAATTGAATGTTTTAATTCCTCAGAAAGAAATTGAGAAAAGAATAAGAGAGTGGAAAAAACCAAAACCTAAAATAAAATCGGGGTACTTGAATACCTATAGAAAATTGGTAATATCTGCGAAAGATGGGGCTTATTTAAGTTAAATAAGATGGAAAGTAAAGAGTGATGATTAAAATTCGAGAGAGAGAAAAAGAATTAGGGGAAGTCATCACACCCCCCAAGACGGCAGAATATATAATAACAAGATTAGGTAATATTAAAAATAATCAAAAAATTTTAGATCCATGTGTTGGTTCGGGGATTTTTGTTAAAAAACTTTTAGAAGCTGGAATTAATAGGCATCAAATATTTACTTATGATATTAATTTATATTTTAAACCTGAAATAGAAAAGTTAGGTGTTTTTTTTAAGACTCAAGACACCCTAATTTCTCTATATCCCGATTCTTACAACCAATTTGATATTATTGTAGGGAATCCCCCTTACTTAAATAAAGCCAGTAGCTACGTTAAAAATAATAAATTTAAATTGAGAAAAATATATGGGAAAATAAATTCTCATGAAACGTATGCAATGTTTATTGTTAATAGCATTTGGAGATTAAAGGAAGGAGGAAAATTAGGATTTATTACAAGTGATTCTTTCTTAACATTGAATACTCATAATAAGTTAAGAAAATTTATCCTTAATAATTGTAAGATTAATGAGATTCTATTACCTCCAAAAAACCTATTTTCGAATCAAAAGGTGAGTACAAGCCCTGCAATTATTATATTAACTAAATGTTCTGGTCAGCAGAATAAAAAAAATAGAGAAAACAATATAATTCGGATAATTCCGAGATTAATAAATGAAGAGGAATATAAGACTCCAAGTAATGTAAGAGAAATTAAGCAAATAAAATATAATTCTTTACCCTTTAACATATTTTTTACTGATGTAGAGGAACAAGTAATAAAGCTATTCGAAAAAGCGCCTCGATTAGAGAAATTTGTACAAGGGTTTATAGGAATGCATACACATGATAATAAAAAGTATATTGCAGCCATAGAGGGGACAATATTAGCCGTGCTCTTTCAAAAGAGGAATGAGAAAATTAAAGAAATAGATCATAAATATAAAATTATTAGAAGAGAAGATTTGGAATTAGATAGATGGAAACCATATTATAAGCGTGGTGGGGCAGAACAATATTACAGACCAATAATGGAGGCTCTTGATTGGGATCCGAATTCAGTTTTAATTTATGATATTCCAAATAATGTGCCTTTCGAAAGCGAGGGGATTATAATAAGTGGAGTGAGCTCAAAGTTAGCAGCAAGATATATGCCCAAAGGATGTTATTGGGATTCGAATAAGGCAATAGGCTTCATTATTAAAAATAAGTTTCTCTCTATTGAATATATGTTAGGTTTATTGAATAGTCATTACCCATTATAAGATACTATTTAGGCGATTTTTGATGACATTTATAGACTTTATAGAGAAAAAGGGAGACATTCTAATTTCCGTGATATTTGTTGTAGATTTTTCTTTTGCTTCGTGTCTTTGGATTATTTCTAGCCCAAATGTAGGAAATTTTGATAAGTTATTATATAGTATTTATATGGTTATTTTTGGCTTCCTCTCATCCTATCTTCCAGTATTGTTTAAACTCCACCGCTTATTGCGAAAAGAGTCTGGAAAGTTACCATATTCAAAAGCAATATTAAAAAAACAAATAAACTTTCAGCGATTATTTATCTTTTTCTATACTATTTTAGTTTTTGTATTAGCTCGATTCATGGATTTTATAGAATTTAATAGACAATCTTATTTTGTTTTAAAATTTATTTATGTAATTTCACTAAATCTGTGTTTTGGGTTTTTTTTTTATGTTATAGAGATAAAATATAAAAAAATAGCAATTATTATTGCCCTCGGTACATTGAATTTAATTGCTCTACTCGGTCTTTTTTATTGAATAAAAAATCTCAGCCATGAAATTAGTCTTTTTAGGTTTATACTTTTTTATATTACGGGGGCAAGCCCCCCTTTTAGTTTGTTATTTATCTAGCTTTTTCATTAGAAATCGTGAAAATTTGGAATTCGTATTGCTTTTTGGCATCAATAATCATCCATAATTTTCCCCCAAATACCAAAAGATATATATTTGATTTATACATTATAACATAACAGTAATAATTTAAAATTTAATTAAAATAGCATAATAGTAATATATTTGTTTAACTTTCTGTGGTTGTAGATGTCTGAAATATTCCCCCCCATAAATCCTTTTGTCTCGTTTAAGGATTATATTGATTGCGAAGAAAATAGAGATTTTATAAATGATTTTATTGAGAAAATGACTCAAAACTTTGTGTATTTCTTTAGAAATATCTCACCAGATTTAGTAAAGAAGACTTTTTGGAATTTAATGGAAGGAAAGAAGCTTAATCCTCTAAATTGGTATGTAAAAGCTTCATTTTTTATGGGAAGAATAATCTTCTATAAAATTTTAAGTAAAATCGGTAAAATATCCGAAGAAAATTATCAAATTGGGTATCAATGGTTTGATTATTTGGTTAATCGAACAATAAGGCACGAGATAAATATATCTAACGATTTTTTAAGAAAGATATACTCAGGATTTCCCGTCACAAATTTAAAAGAGATGCTTTCTTTATATCGTGAAGCAATTTCAATGCACGAGGAGGATAACCTTAAGGAGATTCTAGACGATCTAAATATAGATCCTGTTATAAAAGTTCGGAAGTTCAAAGAAAACTTCCTCAATGCATATCAGAGATTTTTAGGACGATGTCAGCACTATGGAGATGAATTATCTAAATTTGAAGGGAAAAAGAGACCTGGAAGGTGGGGAAATCGGATAAGTGAAATTTTTCAATCACCCGCTCCTCCTAATCTAATAAAAAATGTATTAAACACACATCGCCATATAAAAAACGCTATATCTCATTCAGATAGTGGCGGAATAGTCTTAAAAAATAGTGATAAAGAGGTTAGAATAACTGATCGGGACTCTCGAGGGAGAGTATCATTTCAAAAGGATTATCCTCTATCTTTTCTTTGGTATATTTACTATTCATTATTAATTATTGATAAGGGCTTTGAAATTTTTGCGTTGTTTTTTAGTTTGAGTAGAGAAGCGAGAGAAATGAATGACCGATGCACTTACATTTTTATCTGTAATTGCAATAATCTAAACGTAGAATTTATGCTTCCTAACAATCAATACATTATTCTTTGTAAAGAATGTGGAAGGATACATTTATTGAGCAATTTGAAGGTAGCAGGAAATTTAATGAAAGGACATAGAGGACCTTATAAAATTTTAAGACCTAATTAAGTTTTTCCCCATAGATTGAATACTTATAATAGAAATCTTAATACTATACTGTAAACGCTCATTAAAGCAAGATTCAATTCAAAGAAATACTTTCTCCGATTTTCATATAATCTAACTATTTCATTTTAAGAAATGCTATATCATTTACTCGTTAAATATTTTCTTTTTTAGGTATATCACATGTAACATTTATTACTTTATTTTGTCCAATTATTATAGCCTTACATTTTACCTTTGAACCATCTGTATCTGTATAATGTCCTATAACTTTTTTAACAGGTTCTCCTATAATTATAGATTCTAATGGAGTAATTTGCATATAATCAACAGTAAAGGGTTTTCCTATTTCATTAGTTAATATTTTTGCTGTTGAATCTATTTTTTCTTTTTTTGCCATACCATTAGTTAAGAAAAATCAATTTAAAAATATTATACTGGTACAATTTTTTCAATTATACAATTAATAGTTGTTCTATTTTGTTATAATTCATGAGATTAATTTTATAAAATCTAAATCTTGAAATTTTGCCTATCTATTATAAGCATGATAACTCAAAGATATATTTCACTTCTTCTTTGTTAAAACTTCAAGTTAAGCTGAGTGCTCAAAATCGAAGAAAACCCTATAACTCTAAAGAAGTTTTTAGAGATTTGTAAGCACCTGAAAATTTGAGAGCAAATTTAGAAATTCGAGAATCGTGAAAGAAAGAACTTTCTATTTCGCTCTTGCTCGCAAAAATCAAGGGTATTATTGAAAGGGTTTTTTTTTGAAAGTGAATTGTAAGTTTTTTAAGCTTTAATCTTCATAGATCTTGGCTTCGACTCTTTATGGGGGCACGCCCCCCATTGTTAGAGGAAATTTGTTATCTTATTCACTAGAAATTGTGAAAACCTGAAGCTCATATTGTCTTTCTGGATTAATCTTGCCTGAGCGAATGAATTCTATTGGTATGTTGAAATAATATTGCCCGCCCTTTTTTGTTGGTCGTTTTATGAGGGTGGTAATTTTTTCACCTTCCATGATATACCATAAACTGTTATAGTATTTATACCTTTATGTGTTATACGAAAAATCATAGGACTCTTTTGTTATTTAACCGTAAGTATCTGTTATAGTAAATATAACAGTTTATATAACAGAAAAGAGGTAAAATAGAAAATGGTTAAAGTTAAAATTTTGGAAGGGAATAAGAACTTTCTTGTAAAAGAAATTGAGTATAAAAAAGCCCATTTTAATAGGACGTTCAGGGATAGGACAGTGATTTTAGCCTACGTTAATGAGAACTGTAAAAAGACCGAGGGAGAACTCGATGCCGAGTGAAGGAGTAAAGGACATAGGGATCACGGAGAAACGTGTTCTACTGGAATCTAAGGAGGTTCGGCAAGTTATAAAATTATTGAAAGTTCAAAAAGGATTGTCCCAGAGAGAAATCAGTGAATACATCGGATTTTTCATTGGAGACGTTCTAAATCGCGGTTATTCTCTTCCATACGAGAGTTTTAAAAAATTACAAACATTGGCTACAGGAATTCAAGAATCACTTCAGGTGAAAGATATCAAGTGGAAAAAAAGCTTTAATAAAGAGTCTATTGAGCAATTGGCTCGCATTATAGGTATGAAGAAAACGGGAGTAGCAGGAAAATTTATATCAGAAGAGTATAAGGGAATGAATGTACCTTCTAAATGGAAATGCGGAAAATGCGGAAGAGTTTGGAAAAATTCGCCGAGTGCTGTATTATATCGAGAACAGTGGTGCATACGCTGTAATGGAAGGGAGACATGGACGTATAAGCAGATGATTGAACTAGGAAAAAGGCGGGGTTTAGAAAAGACTGGTGTAGAGGGAAAATTTTTAACGAGCAAGAAGGAGTATGAAGGAGCATCACATCCCGACATGAGTAAATATCAATGGGAGTGCGGGAAGTGCGGTCATAACTGGGGAGCGAGCGCCAATAATATTAAAAGGGGTTCATGGTGTAGAAATTGTCAATATACTTTACTTTCCCGCAAATTCCGAACATCTTATAATAAAATAGTGGCATTAGCAAAAAAAGTAGGAGTTATTAAAACGGGGTATCCTGGGGCATTTTTAATAAGTGAAGAGGAATATTATAACACCAGACACCCTAATTCACATAAATTCGGATGGAAATGCGGAAAATGTAGTAATATTTTTGAGATGGATATAAACCATGTAAAGCGACCTCAATGGTGTCCGAGTTGTACCGAAGGGGAAAGTGAAATTATTTGTCGCGGTTTTTTCGAGCGCATTTTTAACACGAAATTTCCTAAAGCTCGACTAAAATGGTTAGTGAATCCCCTTACTGGGGGTCAGATGCACCTTGACGGATATTGCAAGGAACTTAAATTAGCCTTTGAGTTTAATGGTCCACAACATTATATATTTTATCCTAAATACCACAGGGAAGATCAAGATTTTGTGAGGCAACAGGAACGAGACATGTTCAAAGCGTTATTGTGTCAAAGACATGGAGTAGCGCTTATTACTGTGCCTCATACATTAGAATATGATGAGTTTCAAGAATATATAATGATAGAGTATAAAAAACTAACAGGAATAGAGTTAAAAAACATCCCTATTTATGATTGGAGAATGTTTAAGAGAAACCCTATCTAATTAATAAATTATCTTTACATTAACTTATCTCAACTTATTTACTAATTGTTAAAAAAGAATTAAAAATAGTATAATTATTGGATACTACAAGACATTATCATTTTCTTTAACGTATCTATTTTAAATAGTTATTGACAAAAGTGAAATTTAAGCATGAATAATCATAGTAAGGTTTTGAAAACTTATGCATTTGTGGCGGAAGTGCCAAAATTAAAGATTCCACATAATAATTCCATTAAAATAACTGATTTTAAGAACAATTTTTACCTTTATCCATCTGATATTATCAGAACTTTAAATAGATTGAAGCAAAGCATTAAAAATCATAGAAATGGACAAAAAGATGGATTCAGGTATCAATTAAGTTTTACTGATGTAATAGATACTGATGAGGAAGCAAAAACTTATTTTGTATCTGAATTCGAAACTAACCTCGAAAACCATGCAGAAGAAATTCTCGAAACTGTAAAAAATCATTTTAAATACCTCCTGAATCTTTTTTCTTTCATTTTCAGAGAATTTTTTTATATTAAAACAGTTTATATATTTGAAAGGCACTCAACATTCTATAGATTTGTTAGAATGATTAAGACTCCAATATTCCATAAGGAAACAACTAATTCTTTACAGCTTATACAGCTTGTATGGCGTAGAGATACTGAAAATTTATTTCCTATTTTATTGTTGAGGTTAAAAAGAAACAAACAATATCTACCCTTTATAGAAGAATTTCTTTTCAGTCGGATTAGAGCTGGAAATATAATTGTTAAATTTATGGTTGGCTGGAACACTCTAGAACATCTTACTAATATTTATTGGAAATTAAGAGGCGAAACTAAACTATTTGAAAAAGCAAAAAAAGTAGAGATTAACAAAACGATCAGGAATTTTAGTAAAGATGATATAAAATTTCCGTATATATCATCAGAAGAGATTAAGAAAAGAGTTTTTTTTTATAATGGACCCCCAATACTAACACTTATTCGAGAATTATGTAATAGGATTCATGTAAGACTAGATGATGATGAATTTTTAACAATTCAACAAGTTCATTTTATTCGGAATCATTTATTTCATAAGGTTTACGATATACATAAAATAAATGAAGCTTTTAGCAAAAAATTTAACTTAAATGAGTTTCATGAAAAAGAATATATTCCAATCTTACGTAAATTCATGTTGATATCGGAAAAGATAATGTTAAGATTATTTCAATTTATCCCTGGATGTCTTCAGATAGAAAAGATGAATGTTTATTTCCATTACCTTAAGTGGAAAAAAATGAAAGTATATTCAAAAAGGAATGAGAAAGATATAAATCAGATTATCATAGATGCTAGGGAAAAGAGAAATTCAACTAAGTTGGAGGATGGAAATTTCTATATTAGAAATTTTTTAGAAGAAAAACAAAATATTTTCTTTAGGGGCAAGTACATTTCGCTACTTAAATTAATAAATAGATTGGATAAAAAAATAAAAGATTTGCTGGAGAAATCATTAATTGCTGGAGAAGTTGATACAAGAATTCATGGAAGAAGAAAAATATTGCTTCAATTCAAAGATAATTTAAGAGGTATCTATTATTCTGAAAGAGAGGATGATAATACAGTAGTAAATTTTGTAAGATCACCAACTCGATTTATATCTATTCCACATAAGGAACATCTTGGATTTCAGTTAGAATTCGAGATGCTTTTAAATCATGAATCGAGTCAACATTCTTTTAATCGAGATCTAATAAGAATAGAAGGAAAATTCCTAACATTGCTTATAGATATTAAAGAATATTAGTATAACAAAAAGAATAATGAATATACAAAAACTAAATCTTTTTAGAGATGATTTTATCAATTTTTAACAGGATCAATTCAAGGCTTTATATTCGGATATTAAATAATCAAAGCAAATAGCTCTTTTGCTGTTTTATATGCTTTGCTCTCAATAGGTAAATCTAACAAATTTTCACCTACTATATTCATTCTACTGATTTCATCGCTATTTGAAATGAACCCTAGAAGCTTTACATATTCTTCTTTAATATTTCCTACTTCGTTTTCTAATATATCTCTTAAATCTTCTGGAAATCTATTCCCGAGTATCCAGATATTTTCAAATCTTAAATTGACCTCTTTGGTGAGTTCTAATATGCGTTTCATGGTATGGATGCCCATTTTGCTCGGATCAGAGACTATTACTAAATCCGTGACGTCCTGTCCTGTTTTTCGGGAAAAGTATTCCAATCCCGCGGGAGCATCAATGAGTACAATGTCATAATTATTCGCCAAAACGTCAATAATACGTTTTAAATAATTATTGATGGAGCAATAGCATCCCTCTCCTTCACCCCTCCCCATTTCGAGGATATCAAACTCATCCATTTCAATTAAAGAGTCAAATACTTCGGATTCAACGATTTGATCTTTCGAGACCTCAAGAGGTATTTGTCTTTTTTGGATTTTTTGCTTCAACTCCGCCATTTTTCCCCCGACTGTTTCGCTAAAATGGATTTCTTTACCGATGATGTCTCCTATATTTGCATCGGGATCGGCATCAATTACGAGAATATTGAGATCATTAAACTTTTCAAGAAGATATTTGAGCATTAAGACGAGGAGCGTTGATTTTCCAACCCCGCCCTTTCCTGAAAATGAGATAATTTTCCGCATTTTATCCTTATCTTTTTTTGAGTTTCAGTTTGGGTTAAATAGTTCTAGGTTAGAAAAAAAGGTTACTTCATTTAAGGTTTGATTTTATGAGATATTATGATATTACAAATTTAGCTTATTTTCTTGATGAAAGCTGAAATGAAAATTATTACAATTTCTATACATTTTTGTAAATATCCAATATCGTGGATTCAGCTTCCCTCTATACGCCTTCTTCTCTTTCCCTACTTTTCATAAAGTGCTTAAAAAATTATCAGGATTCATATATTTTTTTTAGTAACACTTGCTGGAAAGGATTTAAAGGAAATGTGCTTATATTTGAAGATTGCGGCTGAAAATATCATTGATGGATGCCTTCTTTAAAAACAGTCGTATATTGTGAGGAAATGATCGAAAACTTTCTAACTAAAACCTTAAGAACTACACGATTTTAATCTCCGTGTAAGGCATGTGTAATCCTAATTTATGAAACTCAGTTTGGTTTTTATAATCTTTTTTTAAAAATTTATTAACACACAAATACCAAATAGAGATGTATTTATTTGAAATTAAGAAGTAAAGTTTCATTGGTTTTAGCTTTATTAACTGCGATATCAGCTTTCCTTAAAATGTCCATTTTTGGAGTAGCGTATAAAGCAGCAGGGGGAGGCCCTTAATTATCTAACAAAATTCTAAAATAGAGCTGGAACTTTTATTTTTTTCTTTTTTTTATCTATTTGATCAAACAAAAACTATGGTGGACAGCGATTCAGCAGTTTATGATGAACTGGTATATTATGGAAATCAATATGTCATTTAAATCTTCCATTTTTGATGTGGTATGGCAGATTTATCAAGGAAGCATATAAAAATAGTTTGTAGGAAGACCAATCTCAGAATTTAACAGCGCGCTTCTATCTGAATTTTTTTGTATCACATTTTCTAAAAAAAATGGAGAGGAATCCATCAAAAAAATTGAATATGACGAATCTACAATTCTTAAGCTTAAGAATGTTTTGATGCTTCAAAATATTTAAATAAGGTTATAAGATATTTTATTTTTAAAGGGTTTTTTAATATAAAAGAAGTTTAATAGTTTATATTGAATTCAATAAAATCAGAATGATAATGATAGAAGTTATAGATTTACAAATTTTAGAAAATATAACTGGAGAAAAGAACAAGGGAAATCTGAATAGAGTTTTTCAAAACTTGTTTGATAAGATACAAAAATACCTAGATTTAAAGCCTTTTCACACAAAGGTTAAAGTGACATTTATTAAAAACAAAGTTCCAAATATTTCAAAATCAGGGGATATTTTTAGTTTGGGAGTGAATAGATATACTCAAAATGAAGTTTTAATAATTGAAATTAAAGAAAATTATAAAAAGTTCTTAAATTTCATTTTTCTTCGAGAGATTTTTAATCTTTTTGTTCCAAGCAAAGTAAAAAACTATGAAGTAGTACAAATTGTTATCAATCAAATAATTATGACTCATCTTGCTAAATCAGCATTCTTAGATGAGTGGAGAGGGATAATTAGGGAAAGACTTGAGGACCATGACATTTTATCAACAGGAGTGAGTCGATTGTCAACATTTGGTCGCCTAGAGCATTTCTTTAATTATATAAGTTCAAATAGTCAACAGAATCTTATTCAATTCTTTTTTAAATATCTAAGAGAAAATACAGCTTTAATTAGTGATAGATATGAAGATTTTGAAGACATTTTTTTTGATAAATTTACAAATATTTCACAGGCTGAAAATAGCGATGAGGTTATTGAAACAATTAGATGTATAACAGAAATATTTTATAAAGTAAAGACTTATACCAATATTTTAAATTATAAAACCTATTTTCAGGAATTTAAGAAGAGCGGTGAATTAGAGACTGAGCTAAGCCAGCGTAAGTTTATCATGGAGATGGACTGGATTAAAAAAAATAGTTATATTGCTCCATCTTATCAATTAAATTGGAATACAATAAATGTGAGTGTTATTGTTTTATTTTTAAAATTCAATCTACTACTAGATAAAGGGAAAATATATAAGATCATTAACCAACTTCCCTTTTTTATGTCTCCCAAGTTTTCATACGATAGTTTTGCCTTAAATATCTCAGGTTATGTAGTTATCCCGAACATTTACTTAAATGATTTTAAAAGGTTTCTTGAAAAATTAGAAGCTTTTGGTTATTTAATTAAATATCATTGTTTATTACTTAATACCCACAGACATAGCGTAAATTTGAATTATTTGAGGGAATACACAAAAAAACGTCGTATCATAAATCCTGAGCATAATCAATATAGTATGAAGAATGAAATAGAATTTGAACTAGAAATGGATAGTAATTATGATAATAATGAGCTTTCTCTACTTGATTTTTTATTGTTTGATAGAATAAGATATTACTCCGCAATTGGGTTAGGATTTGAAAGAAGAAGTGACATGATCCATACAATAAAATCAGATTTACTTAATGAAATTATAACAGAACGAGTAAAAATCAAAGATTTGAGAAATATTTTAAAAATTTTTCAGGAATCTATTGATCTAACAACTGGATTCATACATCTCTTAGAAGCAAATAAAAAATTTGGATTCTTTTATATTAAGGCAACTTTAGAAACGTCGTATACTCTTCTAAAATTAATGGAACGAGTATTAAATAATAACTCTAATATTAAAAATTATTCACAGTTTCAAAACCTTGTTGAAAATCAGGATTTATCTCAGCAAATTGAAGAAAAAATATTGTTTAAAAATTTTTACTCTCAAAATGGTAATATTAAAGAATTTTTCACGATTTTCTATCAATCTAAAAAAGAATATAATAAAAGAATTAAAAATCTTAAAAAGTTCTCTGATTTAGTTAATGCATGTTATAACTTAAAAATCTTTAATCTAAAATCAATAAAAAAAATACTCCAAGATCGAAATGTCGTAGATCAAATCTATAAAACAAAGGAAGCGAATTTAAAAAAAGATTTTGAGAAATGGAAACCGTACAAAATCACAATACAGGAAATAGATAATATCATTAATAAATTCTTAAAAAAAGATCCCCCCATAATTCAACCAATTTTAATAAATACTATTATCTTTGGCGAAAAGGATTATCTTCAGCTTATTTTAACTGATTCTGAGGAAATTCTAAAACAAATGGATAAAATAAAAAAATATTTTCCTAGAGTATTAATAAATTCTACTAAAGATTTAGAATCAAATGAGAATTTACTCTATGTAGAAATATCCACACCTAGTTTGACAAAAGAAGAAAAGAAGCAATTTTTTTCAATTTTCTATAACATTTTTAAGGAAAATCTTTTGTATGGAAAATCTTTTGTATGGAGTGGAATGATAGATGCAGTTTCAAAAAAGAACTTCTATGATTTTCAGAATAAACAGTTCTTCTATACAAAAGATCTCTATGAACAATTTTTTCTTTATGTGCAGAAAATTTTGGGCCACTCCCTAAAAAAACACCCTAATAAAATGAGTAAAACTCAAGAAAAATTTTGGTCTAAAGAGAAACACATAATTAGATTAATAAAAACAATGAATTATTACGACAAGAAAGAAAAAATTGATCTCACACCAACAAACCTTCATAAATTAGTACAATTTAATCTTTCTCTTAAAGAAAACCTTGCAAATCCCAAAAAATTTCAAGAAATTAAAACCGGGGAGTTTTTTAGGAATTACGTGAAATCCATTAAATGTATTCCGGCATTTCAGCATTTTGGATTTGAACAATTTTTCCTTTATATGTATCCAACAGATATGGATGAAATAGATTTTAAGCTTCTTCTTTCAAATACATTTCAGAAAGTGAAATACCCCGCATGTATAGATGACTCAAACTCTCTTCTCATCAAATATCTCATGCCCTATCGCTCGCCAAATCTGAAATATATACGCTGGTTAACAAAAGCAAAAAAGATTATTCGGGAATATGTGGCATTTTCGGTTAAAAAGATTTATCAGATATTTCAGTTTCACACAAATTTAAATTCCGATGGGTGGGATTATAATCTTGATAAATTTAAGATTTACATGCAAAATATCTTATTTAATCCAAATTATAACATCATCCTTCCAGAAATGAAAATATTTGATCTAGAAGAAAAGTTTACTTCAGAAGGTTTTACACCCAATTCACCTGAATTTGAATCCCTCTGCGACATTTATAATTGGCATTCAATTGATTTAAAATCTTATCTAAGTGGAAAAACTTTTTTAAAGGAACACCAAATCACAGGTTTACTGAAGAAGAATTTAATTTTTCCGTATTTATCTTTAAAAAACTTAGGTTTTCAAGAAAAAATTTATATTATTCTTCCGAATGTGAAGAAAGAGACAATAAATACTCTTATAAAAGTATACAGTTTTTTCAATGTAGGATATATCTATGAAATTGGAGGGGAGTTTTACATTGATGGATTTAATGAGGAGGAAAAATTCGAACGTGGTTTGATGATTGAATTATATTTCCCTAAATGCGAAATTGGAGAATTTGAGAAATTATTTGAATTATTATTTGAGTATTTGGAGATAAAGCATTATTTACTACTAAATGATTTGGTTGATGGTAAAAATTTAATTAAATCAATCTTTGGAAATTTAAAGTTTTTGAGAACGTATAACCCACTTAAGAATTTAAAGTGGAGTGAAACTGATAAGATTTGGTTAAACAATAAATTATTTTCACAAGAATTAGGATTTATTTATCCAGAATTAATGTTTAAAGAGAATGTAAAAAGATGAGTAGAGCAGAAAAAAAATAATGGTAATAGAAGAAAATTATAATTTCCGAGGAGCAGAAATGAAACTATATGAGGAAAATGGAAAAGACAAAAATCTTGGAAGGAAAAACCATAAGTCTGTTATTTATGAGAAATTTAAATCAATGCTGAAAAATGCGACTATAACACTACTTTCAGATATTGAAAATTATACAAACACTCTTGAATGTCAGTTATGTCATGAGGAAATACAAGATGTCACTACACCGAATTATTGTCACCTATATACTGAGGAGCGGGAACATTTCATAACGTTTCATTACCTCTGTGCTTTAAAACGTAACCTTGCAGAGGAATTTCAGGAAATCATGGGGCAAATTGATTATATTTATTATATCGATGATTAATCTTAAGAGCAATAGAATAAAGGGAAAAAATTGTACGAAGCTTATATTTAATTCAAAAAGGATAGGAGATTTCTAATAAGAAAAATAAATGTGTTTAACAGAGACATTAACAAAAAATATAAACCTAAGGAAAGAAGGTATCTAAAATTAATAAATCATCTTCTTCCTTGACTTCTTCCTTGACTTCTTCCTTGACTTCTTCCTTGACTTCTTCCTTGACTTCTTC
>JAHLWT010000155.1 GCA_019057775.1 Promethearchaeota archaeon | reverse complement strand
TATCCAAAATGAAATTTAAATTAATCTCCGACTATAAGCCCACTGGCGACCAGCCGGAAGCCATTAAACAACTGGTGGAAGGGTTGCGGGATGGAACACACTTTCAAACCTTACTGGGAGTGACAGGTTCAGGGAAAACCTTTACCATCGCCAATGTCGTTGAAATGGTACAGCGACCCGTTCTCGTACTGAGTCATAATAAGACACTTGCAGCTCAGCTCTACAGCGAGTTCAGGCAATTTTTCCCCGACAATGCAGTAGAATACTTTGTTTCCTATTATGATTATTACCAGCCGGAAGCCTATATGCCGGTTACGAACACGTATATTGAAAAAGATCTCTCCATTAACGATGAAATTGAAAAACTCCGCTTAAGCACAACCTCTGCCTTGTTGTCAGGCAGAAGAGATATTATCGTGGTTTCTTCTGTTTCTTGTTTGTATGGTATCGGTAACCCGGAAGATTTTCATAGTAATACCATTATTATTAAGAAAGGAGATATTATCAGCAGAAGCGTTTTCCTGAGAAAATTAGTGGACAGTCTTTACTCCAGAAATGAATTCGATTTTCAACGCGGAACGTTCCGGGTAAAGGGTGACACCGTGGATATTTTAGTAGCTTATGGCGATTATGCCTACCGCGTTTCATTCTGGGGAGACGACATTGAGGAAATTGAATCCTTTGACCCGGTTAACGGCAAAACCATAAAACATCACGATCAAATATTTATTTATCCCGCTAATATTTTTGTAACCACCCGTGACCGGATGAAAAATGCCCTGTACGAGATCCAGCAGGATAAAATAAAACAGGTGTTATACTTTAATGATATCAGTAAAGAATTTGAAGCCAAAAGGCTGGAACAACGAGTGAACTACGATCTTGAGATGATTAAGGAGTTGGGATACTGCAGCGGAATTGAGAACTATTCCCGTTATTTCGACGGAAGAAAACCGGGGACACGGCCCTTTTGCCTCCTGGATTACTTCCCTGAAGATTTTATCACTGTAATAGATGAAAGTCATGTCATGCTTCCACAAGTCAGGGCAATGTATGGCGGTGATCATTCCAGGAAGCAAGTCCTGGTTGAATACGGATTCCGGCTTCCTGCTGCACTGGATAACCGTCCGTTAAAACTTGAAGAATTTGAACAGCTAACCGGACAGACTATATTCGTCAGTGCCACTCCGGCGGATTATGAGTTGGCCAAAAGTGAAGGAATTATTGTTGACCAGGTAATCCGTCCGACAGGGCTGCTGGACCCTGTAATTGAAGTCAAACCAAGCCTAAACCAGATCGACGACCTGATTGGTGAGATTCATAGCCGTGCCGAAATAGGTGAACGGATTTTGGTAACCACACTTACGAAGAGAATGGCTGAAGAATTAACGGCCTACCTGGCAAAATTATCCATCCGGTGCCGTTACATTCATTCTGAAATTAACACCCTTGACAGGGTTGAGATAATGGAAGCCCTGAGAAAAGGCAATTTTGATGTTTTAATAGGAGTAAATCTTTTGCGGGAAGGTCTTGATCTGCCTGAAGTTTCGCTTGTGGCCATACTGGATGCCGATAAGGAAGGATTCCTGAGATCCAGCCGTTCCCTGACACAAACAGCCGGAAGGGCTGCCAGGAATATAAACGGTAAAGTAATCATGTATGCGGATACCGTTACCGGTTCAATGGAAAAAACCATAAAGGAAACCAACAGACGAAGGGAAAAGCAATTGAAATACAATGAAGAAATGGGTATTACACCCAAACAGATCATAAAATCGTATAAATCGATCTTGAGTGAACTAAGGGGGAAGACTGTGGTGAAAAAAGCCTATGCAGAATCTGATAAAATCGACGTTGCCGCTGATCCGGTTGTCCGGTATATGAGCAGTGCGGCCCTGGAAAAAGCCATTGAGAAGACAAAAAAATCAATGGAAAAAGCAGCAAGAGAACTGGATTTTATCGAAGCAGCCCGGTACAGGGATGAGATGTATGAACTGGGAGAACTGTTAAAATCAAAAAAGTAAATATCAGCAAATTAGAACATTTGTCGGATGGAAACATCCGACATCATTAATAAAAAATCCCGTACGTTTCCATCCGGGATTTTAATAATTTTTGACAATTTTTCTTACCCAAGGTAAGATTTCAGCAATTTACTTCTGGAAGTGTGTCTCAATCTGCGAATGGCTTTTTCCTTAATCTGTCTGACCCGTTCCCTGGTTAAACCAAACTTCTCACCAATTTCTTCCAGTGTCATATCCTGAATGCCAATACCAAAGAATAATTTGATAATATCTTTTTCTCTTTCCGTTAAGGTAGCCAGAGCGCGTTCAATTTCTCTGGTAAGCGATTCATTTATTAATGATTTGTCTGCAACAGGAGAATCATTGTTAGGCAAAACATCCAGCAAACTATTATCCTCGCCATTAACAAAAGGGGCATCCACAGATACATGCCGTCCTGAAACTTTCAGTGTATCCGTTACTTTTTCCCTTGGCAATTCCAGTGCATCAGCCAATTCTTCCGGAGAGGGAGTTCTTTCAAATATCTGTTCGAATTTTGAAAATGCTTTGTTTATTTTATTTAACGATCCTACCTGGTTAAGCGGCAATCTGACAATTCTTGATTGTTCAGCTAATGCCTGCAAAATGGACTGCCTGATCCACCAAACAGCATAGGAAATAAATTTAAATCCTCTTGTTTCATCAAATTTTTCGGCAGCTTTTATCAACCCAAGATTACCTTCATTAATCAGATCGGGTAAACTTAAACCCTGGTTTTGATATTGTTTTGCCACAGAAACAACAAATCTCAAATTGGCCCTGGTTAATTTTTCAAGGGCATCCTTGTCACCTTTTTTGATCCTCTGTGCTAATTCAACTTCCTCTTCCACAGAAATCAACTCTTCTTTTCCTATTTCCTGTAAATATTTATCAAGAGAAGCGCTCTCTCTGTTAGTGATTGATTTTGTTATCTTTAATTGTCTCATTTTGTCTCCTCAGAAATTTTGTGCGAAATTATGGCATTTTTAAACAAAAGTCAAGTTTTACATGTTTTATTTCCAGTCTGGGGTAAAAAAAAACTTGCGTTGCAAGTCTTTTAAAGAAATAAACTTTGTTATGCAACCATATCAGTGTTTAAACTCATAACTAAAGAACGTACCATTTGGCTGAACCCCTTCAACGGAATATAAGGATTTGCCACTACCCAAGCTGTTTCTTATATCACCTATTCGCTTTATCTCATTTTTATTAATACTTGTAATAATAACACCACGTCTCAGGCCCAGATCCTTTAGTTTTCCTTCTCCCAGTTCAGTAATTTTCACCCCATAATCAATACCAAACCGGGTCTTGTCTTTATCCGTTATTTCAACAAATTTTCCACCCAAAATAAGTTCATCCGGGTGAACGACATTAGTAGTACCTTGCATATTACGTAAAACAACCTCAAATTGTTTCCTTTTATTGCCTCTTTTTATTAAAATTTTTGCTTTATCATTGGGTCTGTATTTACTAAGATTCTCTGTAAGTTCAGATCCGGAATTCACTTTAACATCGTTTATTGCCAGAATTACATCGCCTGTTTTCAATCCGGAGCTTTCAGCAGCGCCACCTTCAGTGACATTTGCAATGTAAACCCCTTCAATTTTATCCAGGTCAAATTCTCTGGCTAATTCATCCGTTACATCCGTAATTTCGACTCCGAGGATCGCTCTTTGGACTGTGCCGAATTCCTTCAGATCATCAACAATTTTTTTCACAATATTTACAGGTATTGCAAAGGAATTTCCGACATAACCACCTGTGGGTGAAATAATGGCAGAATTGATCCCAACCAGTTCTCCTTTTATGTTAACCAGAGCACCACCACTGTTTCCCCTGTTCAGAGCTGCATCTGTCTGTATAAATGATTCAACCTTGTAACGATCCGATAAAATTCCAAGATTCCTTCCCTTTGCACTGACAATACCTGCTGTAACAGTAGATGTCAGGTTAAAGGGATTTCCCACCGCTAAAACCCATTCACCCAGTCGAAGCTCATCAGAATTTCCAAACCTGATATAAGGCAAATTCTTTTCATCCACTTTAAGCAATGCAATATCCGTGCTTGGATCCAAACCTACAAGTTTTACCTTGAAACTTCTCTTATCGTTCAAGGTGACTTCAATCTGATCGGAATCCTCTATGACATGATGATTGGTAACAATATAACCGTCACTGGATATAATCACGCCCGATCCGAAGCCTAAAAGCGGTTCTGCCCTTCTCCTGTCCGTCTCACCATAAAACCACTCATACAGCGGATTCCTGGGATAAAATTTCCTTTCGGTTAAGGTTTTAACATGTACAACTGCATGAACTGTATTTTCAGCCGCATAAATAAAATTAAACTGGTCAGCATTATAATTTTCCGGCAAATTGGTGAACTTTACAAAGGGTGTATCATTCTGCGTAACCGGTATCGATCCCTCTGGTTTATTTATAAACAACGAAAAAACAAAAACTGCAATAAGTCCGCCAAGAACAGCCGTGAAAATGGTATTGAAAATTTTTTTCCCGTTCATAATACTTTATTTTTAGATATACAAAATTAACCAAATTATTATTATTCTCCTCCCATGGTACTAATTGTTATAGGTTATTAATTAGTGTCTGTCTACAAACTAACATAAAATGAAATAAATTATAAAATACCAAATTATGCCAAGGGCATCCCTATGGGACAATCATTAAATTATTTACCCTGTGAAATAATTTTTGCAAAGCAAAAATTACTTCGTATTTCACAGGGCAGGTAATATTCAATGACCTATATTCCAATTAACCAAACAGTTTTGAATTTTGAATATTGCTATTTGGAGTTTATTTATTCACAAAATAATTAATTTTCAAAGGTGTTCATGAGTTCACTTTGTTCGGTTGTATTTTGTTTTTTGTTTTATTGGTGCTTATTAGCAAGCTATTTTACTTTATAGACAGATGCTAATTATAAACGTTAAAATAGAACTTATAACTAATAACTTATAACATTCAGTTTTTTCTATCAAAAACTATGCCTGTAAAATAAGATTATTACCTTTACATATGACTTAACGTCGTTTATTTACAGGATGTTGCTTGTGTCAAGTCAAAAGCTTGCCACGTGAAATGCGACAAAGGAGCATATTTCACTCTGGTAAAAAGGCATCCTCCTTCTCCGCCAACCCTGTGAAATACTGCTCTGCAGTAAAGGCTTCGCCTTTATTTCACAGGGCCAACTGGCAGATACGGCGGACAAAGAAAGATAAAAATATAATATACTGATAATATATCCAATATACAATAACTTACCCGTTTGTTTATCGTTGACACGACACTTGATATATACCATTTAACACTTTTTAACTTTTCCTGTCATGTTGGTGCATTTTTTTAAATATCATGGAACCGGAAATGATTTTATCATTATTGATAACCGGCATCAGGAATTTATCTATTCCAAAAAAAGTTTGATTAATCATCTTTGCAACAGACGATTCGGAATCGGGGCAGACGGTCTGATGGTTTTGATGGAACATCCTGAACTGGATTTTGAAATGAAATACTTTAATTCGGATGGGCAAGAAGGAAGCATGTGCGGAAATGGAGGCAGGTGTATAGCCGATTTTGCAAAGAAATTGGGGCTAATAAATAACATGACTGAATTTCAAGCAATTGACGGTGTCCATCAGGCTATAGTTCTCAGGGATGCCGTTAAACTGAAAATGCAAAATGTCTCAGGAATTGAGCAGGGTAACCATTATTATTTTCTTGATACAGGGTCTCCGCATTATGTAACTTTCCGTGAAAACCTCGAAGAAACGGATGTGTTCGAAGAAGGAAGAAAAATACAGTTCAATACACGGTTTAGGAAAGAAGGAATAAATGTTAATTTTGTAAAAGTCCTGGAAGATAAAATACAGGTCAGAACTTACGAACGGGGAGTGGAAAATGAAACTCTCTCATGTGGAACGGGTGTGGTAGCATCTGCCATTTGTTCAACCCTTGAATCCAAAACTGACAAAAATTCCATAATCATTTTAACCCGTGGAGGAAAACTGAAAGTATGTTTTGATAAGATCAATAATAATTCATTTGAGAATATCTGGCTTCAAGGGCCAATCCGGCATGTATTTGAAGGAAAAATCGAAATATAACTTTTAATATTACATATTATGAATAATTTAATTCGATGTTTAATCATTTTTGTATATTTTTCTTTTACAAACTGTTTATCTATTTCCGCCCAGGAAAACCATGGTGAAATAAAGGAACTGCTCGAATCCATCAACAGTAGTTTTGAAAATCTGAGTCACCGTCTTGATCAAATTGAAAAAGCTATTGATGATATTTACTGGTACAACAAGGTGGGTGATGTCGCTGTAATCGACAAGGTATATATGACAGGTCCTCCTCTGAGGAAGGAAAAGAATCCAACCGCTCAGGGTGCAGGCAACCCGGTTAAATTCCGGTCATACGTATTTATTCCGAAAGATATTGATCCGGATAAAAAATATCCATTGCTGGTCTTTCCACACGGGGGTGTTCACAGTGACTTCAGTACGTATTATGCTCACATAATCAGAGAATTGATGGCTCAGCAATACATTGTTGTAGCTGCCGAATACAGGGGAAGTACAGGATATGGCAGGTCGCACTACAGAAAAATTGATTACGGAGGGCTTGAAGTGGAAGACGTTGATGCAAGTCGTGCCTATATGATAGAAAACTATAATGTTGTTGATCCTAAGCGTGTTGGAATTATAGGCTGGAGCCATGGCGGGTTAATCGCACTGCATAATATTTTTGACCACCCGGAACATTACAAGGTAGCTTTTGCAGGCGTACCTGTCAGTGATCTTATCGCTAGAATGGGATATAAGACACAAGAATACAGAGACTTATATTCTGCCGACTTTCATATTGGAAAAACGGCTTATGAAGATGTGAATGAATACAGGAAAAGATCACCTGCATGGCAGGCTCATAAATTACAGACACCATTGCTAATTCATACCAATACCACTGATGCAGATGTTAATGTTCTTGAAGTGGAACATTTGATAAAATCGCTGAAGGCAGAAGGTAAAAAGTTCGAGTATGAGATCTACAAGGAAATCCCCGGAGGACATTCATTTGACAGGATGGACACAAAAATGGCAAAAGAAATCAGGTTAAAGATCTATAACTTCCTGGCGGGATATCTCGATCCTCCAAAGAAACTTTCAACGATAAACGACTTGCAAAAGGCTGCTTACATTTTTTAACGATTACAGATCATATTTGTCGATCAGATAAATCAGAGCTGCAATGGCGGCACTTCCCATTTGAAGTTCCCGGGGGTTAACTTGTTCGAAGGTATCTTTGGGTGAATGATGATAATAGAAATACCTTTGCGAATCGGGTATGTAACTGATCAAAGGTAATTTTAATATTAGTGTATTTTTTGGAAGAAAATCACAAAAATCAAATAAAATCCAAATTCAAAATAATAATGACCGAAACTTGTTTGTGCCAAAGGCATTCCTTATGGTGGAATTTTGGTAATTGATATTTGTAAATTACCTGCCCCGTGAAATAAATCGTAGATTTAATGCGGAGCATTATTTCACGGGGTAAATCATTTGGTGCTTGATTATTGGAATTTCCGGTTTATCCGGTTTAGGGTATAAAAGAAAATCCCGGCTCTCCGGGACTTTCTTTTATGCATCTATATTGGCATATTTGGCGTGTTTTTCAATGAACTCCCTTCGTGGAGGTACTTCATCACCCATGAGCATTGAAAAGATACGGTCGGCTTCTGCAGCGCTCTCAATTGTTACCTGGCGTAATGTTCTTTTTTCCGGGTTCATGGTGGTTTCCCATAATTGTTCAGCATTCATTTCGCCTAATCCTTTATACCGTTGAATATTAACACTGCTTTCTTTCCCTTGTCCAAATTCCTTGACAACCTTTACCCGTTCTTCTTCCGACCAGCAATATTGTTGTGTTTTACCTTTCTTTATAAGATACAAAGGAGGCGTGGCAATGTACAAATTTCCGTTTTTGATCAGGTCCTGCATGTACCGGAAAAAGAAAGTCATGATTAATGTAGTAATGTGGCTTCCATCGACATCGGCATCGGTCATAATTATAATCTTATGGTACCGCAAACCTCCCATATTCAGGGCTTTGCTATCTTCTTCGGTTCCTATCGACACACCAATAGCCATAAACATATTCTTGATTTCTTCATTCTCAAGAATTTTATGTTCCATAGCCTTTTCGACATTCAGTATCTTACCCCTCAATGGGAGAATTGCCTGAAATTGCCTGTCGCGTCCCTGTTTGGCTGTACCACCTGCCGAATCGCCCTCAACAAGATAGATTTCACAATTGGCCGGATCAGTATCGGCACAATCAGCCAGTTTACCCGGTAAGCCGGAACCGGAGAGGACTGTTTTCCGCTGAACCAGCTCTCTCGCCTTCCGGGCTGCATGCCTTGCCGTGGCCGCCAAAATAACTTTCTGAACAATAATCTTTGCATCCCTGGGATTTTCCTCAAGATAGTTGGAAAGATACGTGCTAACTGCCTGATCGACTGCACCAATCACTTCGGAATTTCCCAGCTTGGTTTTTGTCTGACCCTCGAACTGTGGTTCCTGAACTTTAATTGAAATAATGGCCGTTAAGCCCTCCCTGAAATCATCACCACTGATATCAAATTTCAATTTCGCAGTCATACCGGATTTCTCCGCATAGCTTTTCAGCGTTCGTGTCAAACCCCTTCTGAAGCCGGCAAGATGTGTCCCGCCCTCAATGGTATTGATATTGTTGACATAAGAATGTACATTTTCTGAAAAGGATGTATTGTATTGTAGTGCTATTTCTACAGGAATCTCATTCTTTATGGTATCAATATATATAGTGTTCTCTATAAGTTTTTCCCTGGTAGCATCTAAAAATTCCACAAATTCTTTTAATCCTTTCTCCGAATAGAAATGGTCGTTCCGGAAATTCGTGTCATTCTCCCCATTTTCATTTTCTGCACTTTCTCTTTCATCGATAATGGAAAGGTTAATACCTTTATTCAGGAATGCCAATTCCCTGAGCCTGGCTGCAAGTATTTCGTAATTAAAATCAGTTGTACTAAAAATGGAATTATCAGGCACAAATGTTATCTCAGTACCTGTCCGGTTCGTTTCCCCTGTTATTTTTACCTCTGAAGTCGGTTTACCGTACTGATATTCCTGAACATGGATTTTCCCATCCCTGTGCACTTCAGCACGCAAATAAGAAGATAAGCCATTGACACAGGACACTCCAACACCATGTAAACCACCGGAAACTTTATACGATTTTTTATCAAATTTTCCGCCGGCATGCAATACGGTCATAACGACCTCCAGGGCTGATTTTTTTTCCTTGTCATGATAATCGGTTGGAATACCACGTCCGTCATCTTTAATCGTTATTGAACCGTCTTTATTTATTATAATTTCAATATTCTTGCAATAACCGACCAATGCTTCATCAATTGAATTATCCACAACCTCATGCACCAAATGATGTAATCCTTTTACACTAAGATC
>JAHLWT010000154.1 GCA_019057775.1 Promethearchaeota archaeon | reverse complement strand
TTAAAGCATTAAAAAATATAAAAATCATAAATAGGTTTGATTGTCGCAAATGGGTCGAAGAAAAATTCAACGTCAAAAGAATGGTAAAAGATTATATTCATATATATGAAAAAATCTTGTCTAAATAATTATTAATTTAAAAAAAGATAAAGAATTCTCATATTCAGTATCATTCTTTTGGTTCAATTTTTAAGGTTCTGGAGAAAATCTTACCAAAAGCGTCTGTTGATACTTCAACTAATATGTTAGCTCTAATAGGTTGACCACTTTCTCCCTCTAATGGATAACCTATTTCAATGCTCTCAAAGGGAAAAATTTCTCTAATGGTAGTAATCCATGGTTTTTTTTCAAAAAATTCATCGACAGTCACGACTCTGATTTTCAAATCTTCTAATACAAAACCTATTACATTTTTTAATGTGATATTGAAAATTCTAGCTTCTTCATTTAACTTCTTTGCAACACTGATGAATTTTCTTCTCCTAAGTGGGGTTTCAGATTCTGGTTGTTCTGCTTCAGGTTTGGTTTTAATCCTTGGTTCTTCGTCTCGAGGTTCTCTTACGATAAAAACTTTACGCTTCTGTATATTATATTGTGCTACTTTCTTGAGTTTTGCAAGAAATAAAACTGCATTTAAATTAATTGCATTGAATGGCTCGATTTTAATATACCCTTTCTTTGCAGCATCTTCCATGATTTCAGTACCGATACTGGTTCTTGCAAACACAGTATTTTTCTTTGCTCCACTTCCTACAGAACCAACTGCAATATCTGCATTTTCAGCTGTGAGGTCAGTACAGAAATTACAACTTGATGATTTAAATTTATTCAGTTGTTTAATTGTATAGGATTTTGTGGGCTCTCCGTCCGGATCATAGTAAAGATGGAATTTTCCCTTACTTATATCCATCTTTTGTACTTTTGACAAATCTATTTCTTCTTTTTCAAAAAATGGATAAAGGGCTTCAGGAGCAAATGAATCCATACAGAATAAACCGATCTTAAATACATGAACTCGCATAAAATATTTTAACATCCCGGTAGGGCTATCGAACATTTTCGAAACAGCATCTATATTACACGGTGTACCCACAAAAGCAATCGATCTAAAATCTTCTCTAACTGCATCCATTAATGCTTCAACAGTTTGAGAGTGACAATAAATAGAACCTGAAGACTTCACAGCATCTTCTTTACTGGTGATTACTTGAGCTGCAGGATACCATGGTTTACTCGGATCTCTCATCGTAACGATTGCTGCATCAATTAAGTGCTCATCAAATAAATAACATAATAAACTTGTTATGGTTCCACCATCCTGACCTCCAATTACTTCAGGAATATTGGTGTTAGCAACATACCCTGTTTTAAATTCTCCCATTAGCTGATAGGGGTCAGTTATCGTTCTTGGGCATTGATTATAACATATTCCGCACCCTGAGCATTTTCCTATTAGCTTAGGTTGTCCTGCTAAATGATCCCATTCCAAAACAGGGCAAACTGCTGCACAAGTACCACATTCAGTACATATTCCTGTACGAACAATTTCCTTCATCAGCATTCCGAAGCTGTCTTTTTTCCCTTCTAATTTCTTTTGAATATAGTCAAAGGAATATTCATATTGAGAACCGTTCTTTCCAGTCTTATCTTCTGTCATATTCTTGCTAAAAAATCTCTCTAATGTTAATAATAAATAATCGAAAGTTCAAGTAAATAAAATAGATTTTTTAAGAAAAACATTATTAAATTGAAACTATACAAATATATAGATTTAAAAGAGAATTAATAAAAGTTTTATTCTTCTTCAAGGGATTCTTCAATTTTTTTAATCGCATTTGAGGCATAAATTCTTACAACACGATGGAAATCGTTTACCCTTTTAATCAGAGAACTAAGTGCCCGTTCTCCTCCATAAATTTCCAGTAATTTAATTAAACTTAATTTTACTTTAAAATTCTCATCATTTTTAGCGCCTAGATGCTCTATGAGGTGTGCGATATTTATGTTTAAAAATCGTATTAATTCTCTCTCATCATCTTTAACTCTGTGCCAATTTTTTTGTAATGTATTATATATTGCATCTACAACAACTTTTTTTATCAACCAATAAGAATTATCATCCTCTAAGATTTGAATTAAATTTTCCAGTGATTCAACGTTTCCAATTTTACCAAGAGCTATAATAGTATTCTTTCTAATGTCTAGATTCATTGTAGCATTTAACAAGTCTATTAGCGGAGTGGTGAACTCTTCTTTTCCTATTTCACCCAGAATAAAAGCAACACTTTCTCTGATAGTTATGTTATCTGTCTTTAAAGCAGAATACAAATAATCATAGGTGGCAGTGTTATTGTTGATATAAATTTTTTTTATGGCGTCCAAAATATAAAGCCTAAGATCTAGGTCACTATATTCAAAACTTACATCTTCAATATTTAAAACATCTAAAAGTTCTGGAACTGTTGATAAATCTCCAATCTCCCCCAATGCTTCAATAACAGCAATACTTACTTCGTTATAAATGTTATCTAGATTGGTAATCAGGAAATCAGATGCGCTTTTGAGTTTTAACCTACCGCATAAAATAACAGCATTTTTCTTTACAATAAAATCATCAAGTAACAAGATTTTGATTAAATCGTCCTCTATTTCTTCCCCCAATATTTTTAAGATTGTAAGAACAGCATCCATTAAATTCGTATCTTCTTCTCTTAAAGTCTGTGTGATTTTTTCGAGGAGTATGTTCTTATTTTGGCTTAAATTAACCAATATTTCCGGATACTTTATTTTTATATAGCTTGTATCCTCGAAAGAGATATTTATACTGGATAATTCATATCCTATTAATTTTAAGGCTTCTCTTTTTTGCTTATTTGAATATTTTCGATCTTTTAATGTTGTCAATAGTAAATCTACAAGTTTTTCAGGAGGTAGGCTTAGCAATTGAATGGTTACAAAATCCTTAATTGAATGAAATTCATTATCCAGTTCACTAATGAAAAGTTTAATTTCAGGATCCTCAAATCTAGTTTTGTGTAGTGCTTTCAGAGCTGAAAGTTTAATGTCTTTATTGACAGGTTTTTGTTCCAGTACCCAATTTAAAAGCTTTAATGCTTTTTCGTATTTAATCCTCCCTAAAGCCTTGGCTGCTTCACATCTAATTTCAATAATATCATCTGAAACTAAAATACTCTCAAGTGTTTCAAAGCACTCCTTTTTTAATTGACTCGAATTATCACTAATCAATCCTAAATATTTTACCGAATCTTTCCGTCTATAATCATCTTTATCTGATTCTATAATATCTGATAGCATATTAAAGGAGTTTATTAAACCAATTTCTTCTCGCCGTTGATATATTTCTTCCGGAGGAATTCCTGTTTTTAGCATGAATCTTAAATTTAATGTTTCAAAAAAAAATGGTTATTAACAAAATAGATCACAAAATTATAAAAATATTTACTAAATCAAACATAAGTATCGAGACAAAATCGTAAATCGAAAATTTTTACATTTAATCTTTAAAGAATTGATATAATGCGATAACGTTAGATTTAAAAAAAATAGATAATGAAAAGTATTATGACTTTTCGTCAGTCGATAAATAATGCCAGATCAAGGTTTTATAATGTAGTCACAGATTATAAAATTGTTAAAATCTACTCACTTGCAGCGATGGTTTTATATCTTTTATTACTACTCATTGCAGTTTTAATAGCTGTATTTTTTGGACCTAGAGGATATACTATATGGACTCACATGATCTCAGACTTGGGCGGTTCTAGACATACTCCCGTCCCTATAATATATGATATTGCATGTTTAATAGCTGGAACTCTAACAATCCCTTTAGCTTTTTATACTGAAAATTTTTTTGCTCCATTACCAGAAAAAGATGGAAAAGCTCATCGAATTTCTCGTTTAAGGTTTAGGTTGAGCAGTTATGCATTTTTCTTTAGCATAATGGGAAGTTTTGCATTGTTTGGAAATGGTATTTTTAGTGAAGATAGGAATTTTCCAGTGCTGGATTTTGCTAGCATTCATGATATTGTATCATTTTTCGCTTTTGGCGGTTTTTCACTTGGAGCTTTTTTTCTGGGATGGTTAGTTCTCTTGTATAACACTAAAATTCCTAAGATTCTTGGAATTTATGGCATCATTGTCCCTATTTCCATGTTCTTTGCCTTTTTATTGACAATGGAACCTTTAATAGAGTGGTGTCTTCTTTTTTCAATTTTAATATGGATAATGCCTCTATGTCTGTTAGTAATGCAAAAACCAGAGCTAGATCCAAAATAACAAACATTAAATCTATTTTTTTTATTTAATCCTTGCTCCAATCCATTGCCTAAAAAAAATTTAGAATTAACTTAAATGATTTCTAATTTAGCATAGATATAAAAGTTTAAATAATACAAATTTGATATTGTCTGAATTTGTGATTATAATAAAATTTTCACAAATATATAAAAATTTAAATAATATTATGTGTCAATTTTTCATTAAAGAAATCTAAAACCTAAAAATTGGAAAAAAATGTCAAAAAAAAACCGTCATTTTGTATTATTAATCTTTTATATAGCAGTTATATTGGCATTAACTCAAAATGCAAAAGCACACAAACCAGAATCTTTGAATTTGGGTTATTCAAGCCCTAATACCCTTAATTTAATAATTTCTCATCCAGTTGATGATCCAGCTTCTCACTACATATCGTCAGTAGTAATTCAGATTAACGGAACCACGGTATTAACTGAAACCTATACAAGCCAACCAGATGCGAATTGGTGGACATATCATTATAATATAACAGCTAGCACTAACGACGAGGTTCTAGTAACTGTTACATGTGTCGAAGGAGGTACTTCTTCAATATGCCTTAAATTAGGTGTCGGTTCATGTTCAACAAGCGAACAACCTTCAATTCCTGGGTTTTCCGGATTATGGGTTGTTGTAGGAATTTCTGTAATAATATTCCTAACTGTAAATTATAGGAAATTGAGAAATAATACAATACAGACCTAGCACTATGTAGCTTTAAACTATTTTTTTTTTAAATTCTACTTTTAAAATTAAGAAGTTACTAAAATATAACATATTTATATTAGGTTAAATCAAATATTTATAACAATAATAAAAATTGAACGCTAATATGACAGTACGTAAATCAATAAATAATGCTCGAGCGAGATTTTACAAAGTTGTTACAAATTTTCATGTAGTGAAACTCTCTGCTATAGTTGTTATAGTAGGATACATTGGATTACTCTTAGTAGGCATAATCGTAGCAGCATTATTAGATCCAGATGGATATACTATTTGGGACAATTGGATTTCTGATCTTGGTTCAATCAATCATACTCCTGCTCCATTTTTATATGACATTGCTTGTATCATAGCAGGATCTATGACTATTCCACTTACTTACTATATGGAAAAATTACTTGCTCCATTGCCTAAAAAAAATAAATTATGGGAAGATAATTATTCTAGATTACGTTTTCGATTAAGCAGCTTCGCATTTTTATTCAGCCTTATAGGAAATTTCGGGTATATTGGCGTTGGTATTTTCAGTGCCGATCGTGATTTTGAAAGCTTATCTGTATTAGGACAGGGCCCACATGGTATTATGTCATATCTCGCTTTTGGGGGATTTACTCTTGGAGCTTTCTTTATAGGCTGGTTGATAATTTTATATGATACTAAGATTCCAAAAATTCTGGGAATCTATGGAATATTTGGGCCAATGATAGTCGCTATTTTGAATTTAATAGATAGCACACCATTGTTAGAATGGATGTTGCTCTTTTCAATATTAATTTGGATCATACCTCTTTCACTTACAGTGCTAATGAAACCGGAATTAATTCCAAGCTTTAACAGCAGACACTGAAATATAATATATTTGATAATAAAAATAAATTCTGCGGATGGTTACAATCTGCAAATATCGGATATGGTCACCTTTATATCTGATAATATCATATATTATATTATGGTAATATCTAATTCAAGTCCGTTAATACATTTAACTCGATTAGGAAAAATAGAATATCTACTTGAATTGGTTAAGAAAATTAAAATACCTGAAGCTGTATTTGATGAGGTCGTAATACGAGGTAAAAACAACCATTTTTCAGAAGCTTTTATAATTGAACGCTTTATTAAAGAAGAGAAAATCCTAGTTATTAAATTAGATCCGTTTGATAGATCCTTTTATCCTCCTTTAGGCAACGGAGAGCTCGAAGCACTTGAATTAGCGAATCAAAATAAGGAATTATTGATAATTGATGAAAAAAAAGGTAGAAACTTGGCACAAATTCTTAAGATTGACCATCAAACGACTTTAACCACTATTTTTGAACTATTTATTTCTAAAATTATAGATTATTCAGAATATATTTCAAATATAAAAAAATTTGCTGAAGATAGTTGGATTTCAGCAGATGTAATCCAAGAATATATAGAAAAAGGTGAAAAATTTGGGAGATAAAATATCGGTTATTTTACCAGATGATTTGAAAAAAGAGATTGATAATTTAAGAGATTTGAATCACGAAGACCAATCATCTTTCATAAGAAAATTATTATGGAAAAGTGTAATCCACGAAAAGTTGGAAATTGCTTTAAAAGAATACCTCGATAATAAGATATCTTTGGGGAAAGCAGCTGAGAATGCTGGAATATCCATATGGGAAATGTTGGATGAATTAAAAAGAAGAAATATAACATTGAATTATAAAATTTCAGAAGCAGAATTAGAAATTGAAAAAATTTTAAGGAAATATAAAAAAATTTAGATTTTTAATTTTTTACGCAAATTTACCAAAAAAGAATTCCATTGATGTATTCTCTGCCTTTTTTAATAACTTATTTACTGCAGTCACAGAGATGCCAAAATGTTCAGCAATTTTAGTAGCTGTAATCTTTTTTGGTGATTTAAAATAACCATATTTCGCCGCATAAAAGGCAATATCTTTCTGTCGTTTTGTGAATTCAGGAAAGGGAATAGCCGATCTCCATAGACTATTATCAAATTGATCTAACTTATCAACGTCTGTCATTGCAAGAATTTCATAGCTTTCTGTGATTAAAGAGATAATTTTAAAAAGTTTCTCAACGTATTCTTTCTGTGAAATTATATTTATAAGAAGAACATCTTGTGATACATGAATAGGAAATAGAAGTGCCCATGGTCCTGAATCAATAATAGGAAAGAAGCCGGAGGTTTTACTTTGATTTATGATACAAATAACTTCATTTTCAATTTGACTTAAAAGTTGAAATGAGTCTGGTTGATATTTTTTTTTAATATAATCTTCGATGTCATCAACATAGTTTTTCTTAAATCTAATTTTCTGTAAAGCAAAGAAATGATTTTGGTCATATTGAAAAGCATTTAATATTTCCACAAACTCTAGCTCTTGAAATAAATCAGCAAACCCAATATGTTCAAGAAAGTTTCCAGGGATCTGCAATCTTATAACTTTCATAATTTTATTATGTGTCGTTTTAATCTGTTCTATATTTATTAAAAAGCTTAACAGTTTTTATAAGTTGCGAGTGCAACCAGAGGATATATTAGGAAAATCTTTCTTTATATTATTATAGGTAAACATTGGTTTTTGCAAGAAGCGCAAAGATTAGTTTGACAAGAATATATTAGATAATTGTATTAATGTATTAAATTAGATAAGTAGATAATTTTAAAAAATGGGGTTGTAAATTTGAATTATAGAATTTTATATTTTTTACCACAAAAACAATATGTTACACCCGCAGTAACAAATTTTTCTTACAAAAATTTTAATATTTTTAGCCTTATGATTACTAAGAGTAAAGAATCTTCTAAACAGGTTTTTGTGTGTAAAAAAAATCATCGTTGTATCCCTTTAATCATATTTAGGTGAGGTATATCAAATTGAAAATTTTATTAACAGGAGCATTTGGAAATGTTGGTTTAAGTACTTTAGAAGAATTAATTAGTAGAAATCATGACATCAGAGTTTTTGATTTAGAGACAAAGAAAAATAAGAAGCTTGCCAACAAATATAAAAAAGATATAGAAATTTATTGGGGAGATTTAAGGAACTACAAAGATGTAGAGAGTGCCGTTTCGGGATGTGATGTTGTTATTCATGTTGCGGCTATAATTCCTCCTTTAGCTGATAAAAAACCAAAATTTGCTGAATCTGTTAATGTGGGAGGAACTTCAAATATAGTAAGGGCTATGGAATCTCAACCCAAAAAGCCAAAATTAATATTTACATCATCAGTGTCAGTATATGGTGATCGGCTTGAAAATCCATTAATAACTCCAAATGATCCAATAAACCCAAATGCAGATGACGAATATGCGAAGCAAAAACTAAAATGTGAGGATTTAATAATGAAATCAAGTTTAGAATGGGTTATATTCCGACTGACATATATCGTGTCTCTAAATAAATTAAAAATGGATCCTTTAATGTTTGAAATGCCGCTCGACACCTGTATTGAAATATGTGATACAAAAGATGTAGGTTATGCTCTTTCTAATGCTGTTGAAAGCCCTGATATATGGGGTGAAGTAATGCATATAGCAGGAGGGGAAAGATGCCGAATTTCATATAGAGAATACCTTAATGAAATGTTAAAAATCTTTGGGATAGGTTATGATGTTTTACCCGCAGAAGCATTTAGTACAAATGGCTTTCATTGTGGTTTTATGACAACTGACAGAAGCCAAGCCTATCTAAATTATCAAAGATATACTCTTGACGATTATTTTGATGCTGTTAGAAAAAAGGTGGCAATTTCACGATTTTTTATGACAATGGTAAGACCATTTGCTAAAAAATATCTATTGAGTAAATCTCACTATTATAAAGAATATTTGGATAGTAGTATACCTATAGTTGATGGATTAAACACAAAACTTTAATATATTTCTCCACTACAATAACCATTTTCATTCTTTTTTTTATGTTTTTTAGAAAGCAATTGCTTTCAAAAATAAAATGTTTAGATCCGATCAAATCATTCTTCAATATTTATCAATTTCTGACACTTATTATTCCAAGAACTTTAATTTAGTCAAAAATCGTCTATTTTTATAACCATAATTCCAAGATTTGATTATATCGATAAACAGTAAGAATTAAAAATGTTAAAATAGAATAAAATCTAAAGGAAAATTATAGTATTTCCAAATAGAAATAAAAATTATACAATCGTGTCTAAATAATAAGAGGTGGATGTGTTAAGTAAATGGAAAATAATCAAACTCATCGGATTGGTTTCTATGCTTGTCAATGAGGAGTAAATATAAGAAGTAAAATTGATTGCGATGAATTACTCGATTACGTAAAAACTTTAGGTGAAGATATAATAATTACCAAGAAAAATTCATTTCTTTGAACTGATAATGCACAACGCGAAATAATGGAAGATATCAAAGAAAAAAATCTAGATCGGATAGTAGCAAGTGCCTGAACACCCCGAACTCATGAACCTATTTATAGGGAATCCTTATCGAAAGCTGATTTAAGCCCATATTATTTCCAGATGGTCAACGTACGAGAACACGTTAGTTGGTGTACAGAACATAATGAAGAAGCACTAGAAAAAGCTAAAAGACTGGTTAAAAGCGGTATTGCTAGATCAAAGTTGTTAGAAAAAGTTCCTATTAAAACAGTTCCAGTCAAAAAAGCAACTTTAATTGTTGGAGGTGGAATTGCTGGAATGAATGCTGCGCTTGATCTTGCCAACCAAGGCATAAAAGTTTACCTAGTCGAACAAAAGACGACAATTGGAGGCAGAATGGCTCAACTGGACCGTACCTTTCCTACAGATGATTGTTCAATTTGAATATGTGGACCTGTGATGCTTTCAATAAACAGGAGCGAAAATATTGAAATATTAAGCTACAGTCAAGTAAAAAAAATTGAGGGCTATGTTGGTAATTATAATGTCACTGTTGAGAAGAACCCTCGGTACGTGACAGATGAATGTAATGGGTGTGGTGCATGTGCTGAAGTCTGTCCTATCTATACTTCCAATTTCTTTGATGAACATTTGGGATCAAGACATGCAATAGATATAGCGTTTGGTCAAGCAGTACCATTTTTATACGATATAAACCGGGACGTCTGCGTCGAATGTTTCGCATGCGTAGATGCTTGTGAATTAAATGCCATTGATTTTAGTCAATTACCGAAAGAAGTAACATTTGATGTTGGTACAATTATTATAGCAACAGGTTGGGATATTTATGAACCCTTTGGTGATTATGGATATGGAAAATTTGAAAACGTTATAACACAAGTTCAACTAGAACGAATTTTGGCGCCAAATGGTCCTTTAGAAGGGCACGTACATAGAATTTCAGACAATAAAAAACTGAAAGAAATTGTGTTTATTCAATGTGTTGGAAGCCGAGATACTGAAAGAACATATTGTAGTTACGTTTGTTGCATGCTAGCACTTAAAAACGGTAAATTAATAAAAGAGGAACTTCCAGACGCGAACATTACAGTGTGCTATATTGACATCAGAACAAATTGTAAAGGTTATGAAGAGTACTATGAACGAGCTAAAGATAAAGATATTAGAATGATACGAGGAAAAGTTGGTGAGATTGTCGAAGATCCAGAGACAAAAAATGTAGTTGTTCGTGTCTATTCGTCTTTAACTGATGAAATCATTAAGATTAACGCAGACTTGGTAGTTTTATCCACTGCTGCTCTTCCCTCAAGAGGCACTCAACAGATTTGTGAACTCTTAAATCTTGATCGGGATAGGAATGGTTTCCTCACAGAATTGCACTTTGGATTAATGCCACAGGAGACAAAATCAAAAGGTATCTTTATAGCTGGATTTGCTCAGGGACCAAAGGATATAGCTTACTCCGTATCTCAAGCGAGAGCTGCTGCAAGTAAAGTAGCGGAATTGACTGCTCCAGGAGAAATCGACTTAGAATTAATCACTGCTGAAGTCGATCCTAAATTTTGCATTTCTTGTCGAAGATGTGAAAAAGAGTGCCCCAAGGGAGCAATAAAAATTACTGAAGATATTGGAGCTGTCGTAGATGAAATTAATTGCGACGGTTGTGGTATATGTGCTACGTGCTGCCCCACTAGAGCAATTGATATCCGTTATTATCGTGATTATCAATTATTTGCTGAAATTGATGGTATTTTAGGAGGTGGCTAAACAATGAGTAACTATGAATACAAGATTGTAGCATTTGCGTGTCTTAAATGAGGCTATAGTGCTGCTGATTTAGCAGGGGTTTCCCGTATGAAATATACATCGTCGATAAAAATCATTAAAGTGCGTTGTACTGGTAGAATTGACTTAAGGCACATTATATACAGTATAAAATCTGGTGCTGATGGTGTCATGATTGTAGGATGACGCCGAAATGAATGCCAATTTAAAAAAGGTAATTATAGTGCTGAAAGACATGTTAATTTAGCGAATAGAATATTAAATTCTAGAGGTTTTGGAGATCAGAGAGTAAACATGTATTGGTTAAGCGGTGCGGAATCGGAAAAATTTGTAAAAAGTGTAGAAGATGCTTACGAGAAAGTTAAGAAAATGGGACCAAATCCGATAAATTTTACTGAAACTGAACAAGTTGAAGAAAAAAATGTTTTAACTGCCGCCCCCATTGAATGAGTCTTGTAAAAAAATGTTAGTTACAAGATGACTAACCTTGCGAAGGACGGGGGTTTTTATGTAATATTAAAATTTTTATGCAAGAATGATTAAGATAAAAAGGTTTGAAATGTGGTTCAAATAGGAAAGGACTATATTTTTGATAAAATTAATCCGAGCAACTTAATGGAAGCTACATACAAAGCTATTGAAAATTTTCAGGTAAGAGCTTTTTATGAAGCTAAAGAGGAAATAATTAACGCTAGCAAATTTGATGAAACTGATTTCTATACAATTCTTGACGGACTGATAGATGCGGAAACCGAACGTAAAGTCGTATTAGAAGAATTAAAAGGAAAGGAACCTTTATTTTTAGAAGAAATCGTGAAGATCGTGAAAAGTTTCCCTCCTGATAATGTGATCCGAGATATAATTTATTTAAAGGAACAAGGGTATGTTGAGGAGCACATTGAAGTAAAAACTAAGCTAGTGAAAAAAAAGATAAAAGGAGAAGTAAAAGAGGTCGAAATAAAAGAGTATTTTTATAGATACCAAGTAAGAGAATTACCAGATGATTTTATTGAAAATTTTTTTGAACCCGTTTCAATTGTTTTTAATGCTGGGGTTTGCTGTCATTGTGGTTGGTGTTCCTCTGTTTGCCCTGTAAATGCAATAGCAGTAACCTCTGATATTTTAGAAGTTGACACTGATAAATGTATGAAATGTGGATTATGTTTTACAGTTTGTCCTCGGTCCTTTTCAATATTTCAAGCATATAAAAATATTAAAAAGTTGGATAAATCTGTGAAGTTTTCAGACAAAATTGGGGCTTACATGAATACTTATTCAGGAAGCACGACAAAGGCAGAAATTAAAGAGGTTCGTCAAGATGGTGGAGTAGTCTCCTCGTTATTAGAATATTTATTAGCAAATAAATTAGTTGATGCCATCATAGCAGTACAGCATTCAAAAGATTTATGGAAGCCTGAACCTGTTATAGTAGATAACATAAAAGATTTATACAAAACTGGAGGAACAAAGTATGCAAATTCACCATCATTGTCAATTCTGGAGAAAGCAAAAGAGTATGACAAGATAGCGATTGTAGGTGTACCCTGTATGATGAAAGCCATTGAAAAAGGTAATTTATTTCCAAGTGGGCTACATTTTTTTAAAAATATTAAGTATAAAATAGGTCTCTTTTGCATGGAATCTTTTTCCTATGAACAGATGCTCAATCTAGTAAAAGAGCAATTTGACAAAGATATTAATGATTTGACAAAGATGAATATCGATAGGGGTAAATTTATAATCAATTTACAATCGGGAGAAGAATTAGATATACCTCTAAAAGAAATTCAATCGTATGCTAGAGGAAATTGCAACTACTGTGAGGATTTAACCTCTGATTATGCAGATATATCCGTTGGTTCTATAGGCTCACAAAGTGGATGGTCTACAGTTATCACAAGAACCAAAGATGGTGAAGATATTTATCAGGGTGCGATTAAAGCAGGTTTAATTGAATCTAAAAACCTAAAAGATGTTAAGCCAGGACAAGCTTTAGTAGAGCGAATAGCCAACTCAAAAAGAAATAAGTGCAAAGAAATAGATTTGAAATATAACGAATGAATAATTAAAAAACATTTATTTATCATGAGTATGAAAAATTTTCAAGATTTAATTAATGAAGTACATGATAAAGGCATTTGCCAAGAATGTGGAGGTTGTGTAAGTTTTTGTAGTTCAGTTGAATATAATGTGATTGGTTTTAAAGAGGATGAACCATATACACCTCCGATATATATAAATAAAGAAAATTGCCTTGAATGTGGAATATGTTATTATTTATGTCCTCAAACAAACATATTAGATGATGATTTAAATAAGACATATAACTTTTCTGATTTTTCTTCCATGCCTTTAGGGGATTTTAAAGGCATTTACTCCTGTCAGTCTACCGATAAAACTTTTTTAAAGTATGGTACAGATGGAGGGGTAGTGAATTCTGTAATAAATTATTTAATGGAGAAAAAAATAATTGATGGAGCAATAGTTTCTAAGACTAAAGCACCATTTTCAAGGAAAGCAACATTTGTTGATAATAAAGAGAAATTGATTCAAGCATCAGGTACAAGATTAGAAATATCTTCTCAATTAGATGAGATTCAGAAATTTTGTACTTACACGCGGTCAATTCCTAAATTAAATCATTATAAGTTCAAGAAATTAGCTGTCGTGGGGACACCTTGCCAAATTTATACGATTAGGTGTATGCAAGATTTAGGTGTTACCCCCTCAGAAAATATTTATATCTGCTTGGGATTATTCTGTTATGAGAATTTTCTCTTCGATAAACCTCAAATTGAAAAATTCGAAGCAGAATTTAATCTTAAGGTTGATGATATTTTGAAAATGAACATCAAGGAAGATTTGATTTTAAAATTAAAAAATGAAAGTTCAGAAGAGAAAATTGTTCACATTCCTTTCGATCGTCTATCTGGATACATGCGCCCTGCTTGTAACGCCTGCAATGATTTTACAAATATTTATTCTGATATATCTTTTGGCGGGTTGGGATCTCCAGATAAATTTACTACTGTAATCCCGCGAACTAAAAAGGGAGTAGATCTCATAACTGATTTGAAAAATAACGGAGTAATAAGTTGTTCAGATTTAGATGATACATATAAAAACCAGATGAAAGAAAAATTATCCAAATTTTCATTATTAAAAGTTAATCGAAGAAACAAATTTCTGAATAATTTAAAATGATGGAGTGAGTGCTATAACAGAATCCAAAAAACAAGAAAAAATAGACCGTGATAAAGATGATCTCCAGTTCTATATGAAAAAAATATACGAACCAAATTTACGGAAACTTTTAAGAAGATGCGACACGTGTGCTCGCTGCACGGGTGTATGCCAAGTAAGTAAAGTTCAGAAATTCACTCCTAGTAGAATAATACAAATGATATTAGAAGGTTTTGAAGATAAAGTAATTGAAAGTGGGGTACTATGGGATTGTTTAATGTGTAATAGTTGCCTGCAATCGTGCCCCAAAGGTATAAATTTTGTTGATATTGTACGGATAGCTAGATATAAAATGCGAATGCAAGAGATTCAAAATCTTGATCGCATTATCGCTCATAAAGGCATTTATCCCATGATGTCAGAAATTATGAGCAGCAAAAATATTGGAATTGAAAGACCTTTAGATTGGATTCCAAGTGAATGTAACATTTCAGAAAAAGGAGAACTCCTATATTACGTCGGGTGTTTACCTTATTTTAATTATGAGTTCGAGAATTTGGATTCAATAGCAGAAAGCACAGTAAAGATGATTTGCCGGTTGGAACAAGAACCGATAGTTGTGCTTAAGGAAGAAATTTGTTGTGGTCATGATTTATATTGGGGTCAAGCAAAATTCGAAGTTTTCATTGAATTAGCAAAAAGAAATATTGATAATTTTGAAAAAGCAGGAATCTCAAAAATAGTAACTGCCTGTGCTGAATGCTATAGAACCCTTAAAATTGATTATCCAAATCTATTTGAAGATTTCAACCACAAATTTGAAGTCAAGCATATAATTGAATATATTTTTGATAAGTGGAAGGAAGGAAAAATTAAATTTAAAGCCCCAGATGTCACTAATGAAATTATCCCTTTTACCTTTCATGACCCTTGTAGATTAAGTCGATTTTTACCAAAAGATAATAACATATTAGATAAAGTACGAGAAATTTTCGGTAGTTTTAAAAAAATAGGCTATGAATTTAGAGAAATGGAACATAATAGAGAATATTCATATTGTTGTGGTGTCAATTCTTGGATGAATTGTAATGAAAAGTCCAAAGCTCTCCGATATAAGCGCTTCTTAGAAGCTAAAGCTGTTGGAAAAAAAATGGTAACTTCATGTCCAAAATGTCGTATTCATCTAACGTGCTTAAGAAAGGATTATGAGGATTTCTCCTCCATTGAAATTGTAGATTTTTCGGAATTTTTAGTAGATAAGATAGAAATAATAGATAAAGATATTTCTAAGGAGGTAAAATAATAGTGGAGGGATCGGTGTTAGTAATTGGAGGAGGCATAGCAGGAATACAATCTTCTTTAGATTTAACTGAATTAGGGTTCAAGGTTTATTTAGTGGAGAAAACTCCATCAATCGGGGGTAGAATGGCTCAGCTCGATAAAACATTTCCTACTTTGGATTGTAGTTTATGCATTTTAGCTCCTAAGATGGTGGAAGTATTAAGAAATCCCAACATTGAACTCATGACATATCATGAGGTCCAAAAAGTTTCTGGAGAACCTGGGAATTTTACAGTTGAAGTTCTTAAAAAACCTCGTTATGTCGATGAGAATAAATGTATAGGATGCGGGGATTGTACCACGAAATGTCCAAAAATTGAAGCTCCTAACATTTTTGATATGAATTTAGGTAAACGGAAATCAGTGTATATTCCATTTCCACAAGCAGTACCTCCTATTTATTTGATTGACCCCGAAATGTGCTTAAAACTAACAAAAAATGTGTGTGGGGTATGTCAAAAAATATGTCAAGCTGAAGCAATAGATTTTGAACAAAAACCACAAGAAATCGAATTAAATGTAGGAGCAGTTGTGGTTGCCACCGGCTTTGATATGTCTAGGGATAACTTATCATCAAGGTGGGGGATTAGACACGAAAATGTTATAACTGCATTGGAATATGAAAGGATCTTAAGTGCTTCAGGACCATATGATGGACATGTATTGCGTCCTAGCGATGAACAAGAACCTGAAAACATAGCATTTATTCAATGTGCAGGATCGAGAGATTTACATGAAAGAGTCCCTTATTGTTCTTCAGTTTGTTGCATGTATATAAGTAAACAAGCTATAATAACTAAAGAACATTCTGAGAATTCCCAATGCTTCATATTTCGACATGACATAAGAGCGTATGGCAAAAATTTCTATGAGTTTACTCAAAGAGCACAGGAGGAATATGGTGTGAAATATTTTCATACCAAAATCAGCAAGATTGAAGAAGATGATGAGACGAAAGACTTGATCATTCGTTATGAAGATTTACAAACAGGGCTATTAAATGAATTTAAAGCAAATCTAGTAATTTTAGCCACACCTTTAGTTCCATCAAAGGGAACAAAAGAATTAGCAGAGAATTTGAACATATTACTCGATGACAACAACTTCTTTAAAGAAACCTCCCATTTTTATAAGTCACTCTCTTCGAAAAAAGGGATATTTTTGGCTGGGTTTTGTCAAGGACCCATGGATATACCAGAAACGGTGGCTGATGCTAGTGGGGTTGCTTCACAAGTAGCCGCATTACTAAGTGACGTTAAATTTACTCAAATAAAAGAGAAGGTATATGAGGTACCAGAAAAAGAAGTTAAACTCACAGATGAACCAAGAATTGGCGTTCTTATTTGCCATTGTGGTATCAATATTGGAAAATATGTTGATATCCTGAGTGTTATAGAGCATATCAAATCATTACCTAATGTAGTCTTTTGCGAGGACAATTTATATTCATGTTCTAGCGATTCTCAAATAAGGATTAAAGAAGTAATCCATGAATTTAACCTAAATAGATTTATTGTCGCATCTTGTACTCCAAGAACGCATGAGCCATTGTTTCAAGAAACATGTCAAGAAGCAGGTTTGAACAAATATCTTTTTGAAATGACAAACATTCGCGATCAATGTAGTTGGGTACACATGACAGAAAAAGATCTCGCTACTGAGAAAGCTATTGATTTAATAGAAATGACTGTTGCTAAATCTAGATTATTAGAGCCACAGAAAGAACCAAGAGTATCAGTTACACAGGAAGCATTAATAGTTGGTGGAGGCATATCTGGAATGACTGCTGCTTTAAATATTGCCAATCAAGGATTTCCAGTATATCTCGTAGAAAAAGAGAATGTGTTAGGAGGCCTTTTGAATGATTTGTACCTTTTATATCCAACTCAAGAAGATGCTTCAAAGTTCTTACAAGAAATTACTGATAGAGTTGAAGAAAATAAAAATATTCACATTTATTTAGAGTCCAGAGTGAAGGACATTAAAGGATATGTAGGTAATTTCGATGTATCTATAAGTGATTCAAAAAAGGACCTGAATGAAGTAAAAGTTGGAATTATAATTGTTGCAACAGGAGGTAAAGAACTAAAACTAATTAATTACCCTCAATATAATGATACAAATCAAAATGTAATTACCCAATTAGAATTAGAACATAAATTAAAAGGCGATGATAAATCTTGGCTTGATAACATTAAACGGGTTACAACCATATTATGTGTTAATGCAAGAGAAACAGAGGGAATAACATATTGTTCAAATATATGTTGTGCAATTTCCATTAAAAACATGAATATCCTTAAAGAATTAAAACCAGAACTTGAAATTATCATTCTTTATAGAGATTTTCAGATGGCTAAAAAACAATTTGAAGAATATCTATTTGACAGGAGGAAAGATGCTATTCTCCTAAGATATAATCTGGATAGACGACCAGAAATTACTAAAATAGGCACTAAGCCTGAAAAATATGAAATAAAAGTATTTGACACTAATCTACAAGATGTTATTACATTTGAAACAGATTACATCGTACTATCTCCTCCCATGATTCCTCCTGAAAATTCACAGAAATTAGCAAAGATGCTTAAAGTACCTTTGGATAACCATGGGTTCTTCTTAGAAGCTCATGCTAAACTGAGACCAGTAGATTTTGCTACGGATGGAATTTTCCTGTGTGGATGCGCTCATTGGCCAAAACATATTCAAGAATCAATCACTCAAGCAAATGGTGCTGCAGGGAGGGCAAGCAGATTTTTAAGTTCAGAAGACATTATGGCTTCTGGTTTAGTTGCTGAAGTAAATAGTGAACTATGTGTTGGGTGCAAAGTTTGTATAAACCTTTGTCCCTATAATGCCATATCCAAGATTGATGATGATAGAGTCACCATAAACAAGTTATTATGTAAAGGCTGTGGAGTGTGTGGTGCAAGCTGTCCAGAAAATGCTATAACAGTCTATCATTTTACAAATGAACAAATTTTGTCAGAAATCATTGCCTATGGAGGAGAGTAAATAAATTGGAATTTAAACCAAAAATTCTAGGATTCCTATGTAATTGGTGCTCTTATGCGGGAGCTGATCTTGCTGGAGTCAGCAGAATTCAATACTCTCCCAATATTAGAATTATTAGGGTAATGTGTAGTGGTCGAGTTGATCCCATTTTTATTGCTGAAGGATTCTCAAGAAAGATAGATGGTATTCTTGTTTTAGGATGTCATCCGGGAGACTGTCATTACATAAGTGGTAATTATGAAGCAGAAATGAAAATGAACATGTTAAGTAAATTATTAAAGTTAATTGGTTTTTCTGAGCGATTACGATTAGATTGGGTCTCAGCTTCTGAAGGAAACAAATTTGCCCAAATTGTTAATGAATTTAATGATCATATTTGTAATTTAGGTCCTTCTCCAATAAGGAATGAGGAACATGAACTCAAATTATCTGAGGACTTTGCTGCGATAAAATCGGTATTATCTGATTCTAGACTTAGAATCTTAGTCAGTAAAGAGAGAGAACTTATTGAGAAGGGTAATGTGTATAATGAACTAGTTCCAAAAGAACATTTTAATAGAATACTTGATGATGCCTTATATAACGAGTATATTCGAAGGAAAATCTTACAAAAAATCAAACTTCAAGGTAAATCTGTGCCAGAAATATCAGAAGAAGTAGAAATTGAACCTTCTAAAGTATTAAAACATATAGTTACTTTGAGACAAAGGGGATTAGTCGATCTAGATACAATTCATGAAGAGATACCAACATTCATATCAATTGAGAGTGATCAAGTTGGATAAAGTTGGTGCTGTGTTAGTTGTAGGTGGGGGAATTGCGGGCATGCAGGCTTCAATAGACTTAGCTGATTCAGGATATAAAGTTTATTTAGCGGAATCTACAACTAGTATTGGAGGTGTAATGTCTCAACTGGATAAAACCTTTCCCACCAATGATTGTGCTATATGTATCCTTGCTCCAAAATTAGTATTTACCGGCCGTCATGAAAATATTGATATTTTAATCAACTCAACCGTTGAAAAGATTGAGGGTGAAGCAGGTAATTTTAAAGTCGATTTAATTCAGAATACACTGTATTTAGATCAGAATAAATGCACTGGATGTGGCTTATGTTCCCAAAAATGTCCTGTGGAAGCTATAGACGGTTTTAATGAAGGATTATCATCCAAGGCAGCTATTTTTGTCAAATTTCCTCAAGCAGTTCCACTTGTATATTCAATTAATAAAGAATTATGTATAGGTTGTGGAGTATGCCAAGGAATATGTAAAGCGGAAGCAATTGATTATGAAATTCAAAGTGAAAAATTGAGCCTAAATGTAGGAGCCATAGTATTAGCTCCAGGATTCGATGAGTTTGATCCTACCAGTATACCGGGACTTGGTTATGGGAAATTTCTAAACGTGATTACTAGTATTGAATTTGAACGCATATTAAGCGCAAGCGGACCACATGCAGGTTTAACACTCAGACCGTCTGATGGTATTATTCCAAGAAAAATAGCATTTTTACAATGTATTGGTTCGAGAGACAAGCAAATTGGCATAGATTACTGTTCCTCCATATGTTGCATGTATACTACAAAAGAAGCAGTGATTGCTAAAGAACATATGAATATTGTGGAGCCAACGATCTTTTCAATGGATATCAGAGCATATGGTAAAGATTTTGACAAATATATTGACCGTGCGCAAGAAGAGTATGGCGTGCGATATATTCGTCGGAGAATATCTTCGATTAAAGAAGATCCAGATTCCAAGGATCTAAAAATCTATTACGAGGCTGAAAATGGAAAAATAATTGAAGAAATTTTTAATCTAGTTGTTCTTGCAGTCGGAATACAACCAAACAAAAGTTCAAAAGAGTTAGCACGAAAATTAAATATCGAGTTGAATGAATACGGATTTTGCAAGACTAATACATTTAGTCCTGTAGATACATCAAGACCAGGAGTTTATGTTTGTGGGGCATTTGCTGAACCTAAAGACATTCCTGAAACAGTAATTGAAGCCAGTGCTGCGGCAGGACGTGTAAGTTCCTTTTTGTCGGATGCAAGAAATGAATTAATTTCAAAAAAAGAACTTCCTGAAGAAATCGATATTGGTGATGAACCCCCTCGTATAGGTGTGTTCGTCTGTCACTGTGGAATAAATATTGGGGGAGTTGTTGATGTACCTGAAGTGGTAGAATATGTGAAAACCTTGCCTGACGTGGTTTATGCTGAGCATAATCTCTATACTTGTTCTGCTGATACTCAGACTAACATAAAAGAAAAAATTGAAAACAATCGATTAAATAGAGTTATCGTGGCTTCTTGTACTCCCAGAACTCATGAACCATTATTTCAATCTACGATTAGGGAAGTAGGCTTAAATAAATATCTTTTTGAGATGACAAATATTAGAGATCAGTGCTCATGGGTTCACATGCACGATGCTGAAAACGCGACCGTCAAATCAAAAGATTTACTTAGAATGTCAGTAGCCAAAGCAAGACAGTTAATTCCTCTACAAGAACAAAAAATCGATGTAATAAATAAAGGTTTAATAATTGGTGGGGGTATATCTGGAATGTCTGCTGCTTTAAATTTAGCTTCTCAAGGTTTTGAAGTTTTTTTAATTGAAAAGGAAGCTTCATTAGGGGGATTTGCAAAAAATCTTTTTCAAACTCTTGAAAATGATGACATTCAAGATTATCTATCAAATTTAATTAAGAATATCGAAGATAATCAATTAGTTCAAGTATTTACAAATGTCCAAATTAATGTTATTTCAGGGTATATTGGAAATTTTACTACAAATATTACCCATGGAAAAAATAATAAAAGTGTTGATCTTGATCATGGAATAATAATTGTAGCAACGGGAGCAAAAGTGTATAAACCAACTGAATACAATTTTGGACAAGATAGCAGAATAATAGCTCAATCTGAATTTGAAAAAATGCTTTTCACGACCGATTCTATAAAAGAATTTAATTCAATTGTAATGATACAATGTGTTGGTTCCAGAAATAAAGAACATCCATATTGTAGTAGAATCTGTTGTTCAGAAGCCATTAAAAATGCTTTAAAAGCAAAAAATATTAAACCAGATATAGAAATCGTGATTCTCTATCGCGATATAAGAACATATGGGTTTAAAGAAAAATATTATAACCAGGCTAGAGAAGAAAAAGTTACCTTCATTAGATTTGATAAATCAAAGCCTCCAGAATTACACATAAAAAATAATCAGTTAAGGATTTCAGTTAATAATCCTGATTTAGGAGAATTGACAATAAAACCTGATTTGGTAATACTGAGTACTGGACTTGTAGCACCCCCAGAAGCTAATGAAGAATTAGCGAAAATGTTAAAAGTACCTCTTAATGAGGATAAATTCTTTTTGGAAGCCCATGTTAAGTTAAGACCGATAGATTTTGCTACAGATGGTATTTTTTTATGTGGTTGTGCTCATTCACCTAAGGATATTCGAGAATCAATCGCTCAAGCAAATGGAGCTGCAGCCCAGGCAGTCAAAATTTTAAGTTCTAAAGAGATTGTAACTTCTGGGCTAATTGCCACAGTAATAGAAGATAATTGTATTGGTTGTGGTCACTGTGTTGACGTTTGCCAATTTAATGCTATTGAATTAATAGAAAAGGAAATAGATTTTGAAGGTATAACAATTCCTATAAGAAAATCTCATATTAATCCTGCTCTCTGTAAAGGATGTGGTACATGTGGTGCAGAATGCCCCAATTCCACTATTGTAATAAAACATTATGGATTTGAGCAGATAAATGCTATGATTGCAGCTCTATCAGCAGAAAATTAAATCATAGTTATTATAAGGAAGAGGATCAGAATGAGTAATCAATTAGAAATAGAAAAAAAGATTGTTGAGTTTGAACCTAAAATTTTATGCTTTTGCTGCAATTGGTGTAGTTATGCAGGAGCTGATTTAGCAGGTGTATCCCGTTTTCAGTATCCTCCTAATATAAGAATAGTTCGTGTAATGTGTTCTGGTAGAGTAGATCCTGCTTTTATTTTGGAGGCTTTTAAGGATAATATTGATGGAGTTATAGTGACTGGCTGTCATATAGGGGACTGCCATTATATAAAAGGAAACGAATTTACAAGAGATCGATTTGAGCGATTTGAAAAAATACTGAAAATTATGGGTCTGGAGAAAAGGTTTAAAGTCATATGGATTTCTGCAAGTGAAGGAAAGCGATTTGCTGAAGTTATTACAGAATTTACTAATAACATAAAAGGATTGGGCCCAATAGAGATTTAATACCTTTTTTTAACCATTTTTAATATTCATTTGTGATAATATCTTCTTATTTTCTGCCTGTTCACCTTGGCATTGGTGTTATAAAACTCAATCAGAAAAAATAAATTACTTCCTTTTTTTTCTTATTCAATGAGATATAACAAGATTTATCTTTCAAAAATTAAAAGAGATTGAAACTTATTACTGAAATTGATAAGAAGAAAAAATTAAAAGATCTTATTGATGAAGATAACAATTATTTAGAAAAAATCTATGAACCCGATCTTCGTAACTTATTAAATCGCTGTTATCAATGCGCTCGTTGTAGTGGAGTATGCCAACTTAGTAAAGTCCAGAAATTCACACCAAGTAGAATTATTCAACTTATTTTAGAAGGGCATGAAGAAAAAGTAATTAATAGTGGAGATTTATGGGACTGTTTAACATGTAATGCATGTCTTCAAAATTGCCCGGAAGATATTAATTTCGCAGATATTGTACGAATAGCTAAATTTAAGATGCGTACAAAAGCTAATCAGAATCCTGAAGACTATGTTGCTCATAAAGGTGTATACACTACACTTTCTGAAATAATGAGTGAATCTTATATAGAACCAAATAGATCTCTTGAGTGGGTCCCAAAAGAATGTGAGATTTCAGAAACGGGAAACACCATGTATTACGTTGGATGTTTACCGTTCTTTAATTTTGAATTTCAAAATTCTGATTCCATTGCAGAGAGTACTCTAAAAATAATGTGTCAAATAGAAAATGAACCCATAGTAGTTCTTAAAGAAGAAATTTGTTGCGGGCACGATTTATACTGGGGTCAAGGAAAATTTAAAGCTTTCATCAACCTAGCAAAAAAAAATCTGCAAAAATTTGAAAATACGGGAATCTCTACTATTGTAACTGCTTGTGCTGAATGTTACAGAACTTTCAAGATAGATTATCCTAATTTGTTCGAAGATTTTGAAAGCAAGTTTAATGTTAAACATTTAATTGAGTATATTTATGAGAATTGGAAGAATGATAAGATCGAATTCAAAAATCCAAACGAAATAAGCGAACCCATTCAAATCACATACCATGATCCGTGTCGTTTGAGTAGATTTTTACCCAGAAGTAATACTATTACAGAGGATGTTCGAGAAATCTTTTCGCATCTAGGAAAACTAGGGTATAAATTTAGTGAAATGACACATAATAAAACAAATTCACTGTGCTGTGGTGTGAGTAATTGGATGAATTGTAATGACAGATCCAAAGCTTTGAGATATAAGAGACTTCTAGAAGCAAATGAAGCTGGAGAAAAGATGATTACTTCTTGTCCAAAGTGCAAAATGCATCTACAGTGCTTACAAAATGATTACGAAGACATTTCCCAAATAGAAATACTCGATTTCTCTGAATTCCTTGTTGATTTAATAAATGTAGTAGAAGTAAAAAAAAATGAGGAGGAAGAGAAGTAATGGAAGGAAGAGTATTAGTCATTGGAGGGGGAATTGCTGGAATCCAAACTTCATTGGATTTAACCGAATTAGGATTTAAGGTTTACCTAGTGGAGAAAACTCCCTCAATTGGAGGAAGAATGGCTCAACTTGACAAGACTTTCCCTACAAATGATTGTAGTTTATGTATTCTTGCCCCAAAAATGGTAGAGGTATTCCGGAATCCTAACATTGAACTAATGACATATCATGAGGTTCAAAAGGTTTCGGGAGAGGCAGGAAATTTTACAGTAACCGTGTTAAAGAAACCTCGTTATGTCGATGAGAGTAAATGTAAAGGTTGTGGAGACTGTGCTAAAAAGTGTCCTAAAATTGAAGTTGGAAACATTTTTGATATGAACCTTGGGAAGAGAAGATCGATATACATCCCTTTCCCACAAGCGGTCCCTCCTATTTATTTGATTGACCCTAATATGTGTTTAAAATTAACTAGGGGAGTTTGTGGGGTGTGCGAGAAAGTCTGTGAAGCCAAAGCCATTGATTTTGAGCAAAAGCCACAAGAAATTGAATTAAATGTCGGGGCAATTGTTGTTGCTACTGGGTTTGATATGCCTACTGAAGAATTATCCTCTCGTTGGGGATATCAATATGAAAATGTTGTAAGTGCCCTCGAATATGAACGAATTTTGTGTGCTTCTGGTCCATTTGGAGGCCATGTATTAAGGCGTAGTGATGAAAAAGAACCCGAAATTATTGCATTTGTTCAATGTGCAGGCTCAAGAGACTTACATGAAAATGTACCTTATTGTTCTAGCGTGTGCTGCATGTACACGGCCAAAGAAGCAATCATCACGAGGGAACATTCTGATAATTCACAATGTTATGTATTTAGACATGATATTAGAGCTTATGGTAAAAATTTCTATGAGTTCACAGAAAGGGCTCAAGAAGAGTATGGAGTTAAATATTTCCAAACAAAAATTAGTACTATTGAAGAAGATCCAGAAACTAATGATTTAATAATTCATTATGAAGATTTGAAAACGGGAGAATTTAATGATTTCCGAGCAAATTTAGTAGTCTTAGCCAGTCCTTTAGTTCCTGTGCGAGGAACTCGGGAATTAGCAGAAATTTTAGGAACGGAATTAGATAAATATGAATTTTATCAAGAGAAATCGTATTTCAACAAATCTTTATCATCTAAAGATGGTGTTTTCTTATGTGGCTTTTGTCAAGGTCCAATGGACATACCAGAAACTGTCTCTGATGCAAGCGGAGTAGCCTCGCAAGTAGCAACCTTGTTGAATGATGTTAAATTTACAGAAGTTAAAGAAAAAGTATATGATATCCCCGAAAAAATTGTTAATGTTACTGATGAACCTCGAATCGGGGTGCTCATTTGTTGGTGTGGCATCAACATTGGCAAATACGTTGATGTACCTGCAGTTAGGGATTACATTAAAACACTTCCAAATGTAGTGCATTGTGAAGATAATATATACTCTTGCAGTTCTGATTCTCAATCTCAAATAAAAGAATTAATCGATGAACATGATTTAAACAGATTTATAGTTGCTTCCTGCACTCCTCGAACTCATGAAGCTTTATTTCAGGAAACTTGCCAAGAAGCAGGTTTGAATAAATACCTCTTTGATATGGTAAACATCAGGGATCAGTGTAGTTGGGTTCACATGACCGAAAAAGAAGCTGCTACCGAAAAATCAATGGATTTATTAAGAATGGCTGTCGCAAAAGCACGATTATTAAAACCTCAACCGGAAGATAAACTAGCTGTTATTCCCACAGCATTAATAATTGGCGGCGGGATTTCAGGTATGACAGCAGCACTCAATTTGGCTAAGCAAGGATTTAAAACATTTTTAGTTGAAAAAGAAAAAATCCTTGGTGGAAATTTAAATAACCTAAACATTTTATATCCCATTCAACAAGATGCTTCGATCTTTCTGAATGAAATAAAAGAAGAAGTAGAAAACAATAGCAATATCCAAATCTTCTTAGAATCAAAGATTAAAGATATAAAAGGATATATAGGAAATTATGACGTTTCCTTAATTGACTCAAAGAATGCCTTGGTAGATTTGAAAATCGGAACTATTATCGTAGCAACTGGAGGACAAGAGTTAAAACCTAAAGGTTTATTTCAATATAACGATGGAAATCAGAATGTGATTACTCAATTAGAGCTAGAACAGAAATTACAGGATCCAGACAAATCTTGGCTAAAGAAAACTAAACGGGTTACCTTTATTCTCTGTGCTGGGGCAAGACAAAAAGAAGGAATAACTTATTGCTCAAACGTATGCTGCGGAACATCAATAAAAAATATTCATATTTTGAAAGAACTACATCCTGAACTTGAAATAGTAGTTCTTTATCGAGATTTTCAAATGGCTAAAAAAGAATTTGAAGAATATTATCGTAATCGAAGAAAGGATGCAATGTTCTTACGATATGACTTAGATAAATTACCTGAAATTATAAAAAAGAGCAGTTCTCCAGAAAATTATGAAATAAAAGTATTCGATACCAATCTACAAGATAATATTGACTTCGATACTGATTTAATTATATTAGCTACTCCTATGATCCCTGCTGATAATTTAAAGGAGTTAGCAATGATGCTTAAGGTACCATTAGATAGAACTGGATTCTTTTTAGAAGCTCATGTAAAATTACGACCCTTAGATTTCGCTACCGATGGGATCTTCTTATGTGGATGTGCTCAATGGCCTAAAAACATACAAGATTCAATATCTCAAGCAAGTGGAGCAGCAGGAAGAGCAAGTAGATTTTTAAGTGCGGGAGAAATTACAACATCAGGATTAGTCGCAGAAGTCAACTTTGATAAATGTATTGGCTGTGGAAAATGTGTGGATGTTTGTCCGTACAAAGCAATTGATCTAACAGAAATATCTATGGAATTCGAGGATGTCTCCATTATCGTAAAAAAGTCTGGAATTAATTCAGCGTTATGTAAGGGATGTGGGACATGTGCTGCTACTTGTCCAGTTGGGGCGATTATGGTAAAACACTATGATTTTAACCAAATAGGAGCAATGATTGATTCTTATCTATTAGAAAAAGTAAAAAATGGGTCATAAGGTGAGAAAATGGAAACTACAGAAAAGAAAATACTTCAAGACGAGTTTGAACCTAAAATCTTAGTTTTTTGTTGTAATTGGTGTAGTTATGCAGGAGCAGATTTAGCAGGAGTTTCACGATTTCAATATCCTCCAAATATTAGAGTAATAAGAGTTATGTGCTCTGGAAGAGTTGATCCTTCCTTTGTTTTAAAAGCATTAAAAAATGGAGCAGACGGAGTTTTGGTAAGTGGGTGTCATATCGGCGATTGTCATTATATTTCAGGAAATGAATATACTGAAGAACGATTTGAAAGACTACATAAGATTCTTATTAAACAGTTAGGGATTAATGATAATCGTGTTAGGCTTGAATGGGTTAGCGCTTCAGAAGGTAAAAGGTTTGCTGATCTAATTACTGAATTTACTAATAAAATTAAAAAATTAGGGCCTTTGAAACACAGTTAAAATAGATATAATTATTTATTTATCTGTATTTTTTTTTACAAAATCCTTAGTGTTTTATTTAAATTAATATTTTTATTTAATATGTAGAAAATTGATCTTTTCCTGAAATTATTTGGGCGAATTTAATAATTTTTGTATTATTCATATCAGAAAAATGAATATTTTTTTAAATAAATTAATTCTAAGTGTATTTAATGCTAGAAATAGATCATATGTAATAAGAAATATTCAATATAGATCTATTTAACTCAAAAAATGTATTATTAATATACATAATTTCGAAAATAGATATTTTCTAATTTATAATTTGTCTATTTCTGTTAATTTCATTCCATACTATTTCATATCTAGATCTATTATTTAGAAAACTTCATCGATATTCTGCATAATTTTGTGTTTTAATAATGGTTAGGATATGATTTGTCTAATTTACCTCACTTCCACGCCAATTTATTCGAAAAAAGATCATTTCCTATAGCTTTTTTGTCGAATCTCGATAATTTATCATCAAAATATTTAAATAATTATCTTTGATCTTTCAATTCAACCGTAAAAAAATTAGAAAGTTGAATTTAATTAAATAGACTAGGTGAATATTTTTCAAGAAATAAAAAAAAAATCGGCTTCAGATCTTTCAGATTATTTTGATGATCTTACAGAATTGGTAGGAGGAAAGAAATCTGTTGGAGAAATAGTTGAAGGTTCCGTTTTAGTTATTGGAGGAGGGATAGCGGGAATACAAACCTCTTTAGATTTAACTGAATTAGGATTCAAGGTTTATTTAGTAGAAAAGACGCCGTCGATAGGAGGTCGTATGGCACAACTTGATAAAACGTTCCCTACAAATGATTGTAGTCTCTGTATTCTTGCCCCAAAAATGGTAGAGGTGTTCAGGAATCCTAATATTAAATTAATGACTTATCATGAAGTTAAAGAAGTAACTGGTAATCCAGGAAATTTTAACGTATCCGTTATAAAAAAACCTAGATATGTGGATGAAACTAAGTGTAAAGGATGCGGCGACTGCGCCACAAAATGTCCAAAAATCGAAGTTCCTAACCTTTTTGATATGAATTTAGGTAAGAGAAAGTCAGCTTATATTCCATTTCCCCAAGCTGTTCCTCCAGTTTATCTTATTGATCCTGAATTGTGTTTAAAAATAAATAAAGGGGTTTGTGGTGTATGCCAAAAAATTTGCACCGCCCAAGCAATTGATTTCGAGCAAAAACCTGAAGAAATTGAATTAACCGTTGGAGCTGTAGTCGTAGCAACTGGATTTGACATGTATGGTGAAGAATTATCAGATAGGTGGGGATATAATTATAAAAATGTGGTAAATGCGCTAGAATATGAAAGAATGTTAAGTGCTTCAGGACCTTTTAGCGGACGTATTTTAAGACCTAGTGACGAGGAAGAACCTGAAAAAATAGCTTTTATTCAATGTGCTGGTTCAAGAGATTTGCATGAAATTTCCTACTGTTCCAGCGTATGCTGCATGTACACGGCTAAGGAAGCTATCATCACCAAGGAGCACTCTGATCATTCAGAATGTTTTGTATTTCGACATGATATAAGAGCATACGGAAAAAATTTTTATGAATATACACAAAGAGCCCAAAATGAATATGGAGTTACTTACTTCAACTCAAAAATAAATAGAATTATAGAAGATCCTAACACAAAAGATTTAACTATTCATTATGAAGATCTACAAACAGGATCGATTAAAGATTTTAGAGCCAATTTAGTCGTATTGGCAACACCACTAGTTCCATCTACTGGAACAAGAGATCTAGCTAAAATTTTAGACATTAAGTTAGATAAATATGATTTTTTCGATGAAAAGTCTTATTTTAATAAATCTTTATCTTCAAGAGATGGTGTATTTTTATGTGGATTCTGCCAAGGGGCAATGGATATCCCAGAAACCGTAACTGATGCAAGCAGTGTAGCTTCTCAAGTTGCCATCTTATTAAATTCTAGTAAATATACTCAAACACTTGAAAAAAAGTTTGAAGAACCCGAAAAAGAAGTCAAGGATTCAGATGAAATAAAAATTGGGGTCATGATCTGTCATTGTGGAATTAATATTGGTAAATATGTAGATGTTCCTATGGTAAGAGATTATATCAAAACCCTTCCTAATGTAGTAATTTGTGAGGATAATTTATATTCTTGCAGTCCAGATTCCCAAAAACGGATTAAAGAATTAGTTAAAGATTACAATTTGAATAGATTTATTGTTGCTTCTTGTACCCCTCGAACACATGAGTCGTTATTTCAAGAAACTTGTCAGGAAGCAGGAATGAATAAATACTTATTTGATATGGTTAACATTCGTGATCAGTGTTCATGGGTTCATATGACTGACAAGGAAAAAGCCACAGAGAAAGCCATGGATCTCATAAGAATGGGTGTTGCTAAATCAACATTATTGAAACCACAAGAAGAGAAGAAATTAAAACTCACTCAAACTGCCTTAGTGATTGGTGGAGGGATTGCTGGCATGACAGCGGCCCTAAACATAGCTGATCAAGAGTTTAAAACTTATCTCATCGAAAAAGAGAGTTTCTTAGGAGGGAACTTAAAACATCTTAATGTTCTATATCCTACTCAGGAAAGAGCATCAAAATTTCTTACCGGAATTACGGAAAAAGTAATGAAAAACAACTATATTCATCTATTCTTAAACTCTAAAGTAAAAAATATTGCTGGTTCTCTTGGTAATTACAATGTATCTGTTATCGATTCTAAAGATGAGACTCACGATCTAAAAATTGGTACAATTATTGTGGCAACAGGTAGTCAAGAATTAAAGCCTAATGGACTTTTTCAATATAATGATAAAAATCAGAATGTAATTACGCAATTAGAATTAGAACAAAAATTAAAAAATGAGGATAAGTCTTGGCTTGATAAAATTAATCGTATAACAACAATTTTATGTGCCAATGCAAGACTACATGAAGGAATAACGTATTGTTCAAATATTTGTTGCGGGAACGCTATTAAAAATATTAATATACTTAAGACCTTAAAGCCAGAGTTAGAAATCATTGTCCTTTACAGAGATTTTCAAATGGCAAAGAAAGAATTTGAAGAATATTATCGTGATAGAAGAAAAGATGCCATTTTCTTACGATATGATTTAGATAAATTGCCTCAAATAGCCAAAAAGAAAGGAGAACCCGAAAAATATGAAATAAATGTATTTGATATGAATTTACAAGATGATATTGATTTTGAAACGGATCTGATTATTTTATCAACTCCTATGATTCCCTCTGATAATTTAGAAGACTTAGCTAAAATGCTCAAGGTTCCATTGGATAAAGATGGGTTTTTCTTAGAAGCTCACGTGAAATTGCGACCATTAGATTTTGCTACAGATGGTATCTTTTTGTGTGGATGTGCTCAATGGCCAAAAAATATACAAGACTCAATATCCCAAGCAAATGGCGCTGCTGGGAGAGCTAGTAGATATTTAAGTGCAGGGGAAATTACAATCTCCGGATTAGTCGCAGAAGTAGACAATGCCATGTGTATAGGATGTGGGTCATGCGAGGAAGCATGTGCGTATGGTGCAATAGAATTTACGGATACAGTAAGAGAATTTGAAGAGGTAAGCTTAATAATTAAAAAATCTTCAATAAATTCAGTTTTATGCAAAGGGTGTGGAACGTGCGCGGTAAATTGCCCAATCGGAGCTATTTCGGTGAAACATTACGATTTTAATCAATTAAACACCATGATAAAAATACTTTTATGATAAAAAGCAAGCGAATAATAAGTGAAAAATACAAAAAAAAGAATTTTAAATGAAGAGGCTACTTCCTCTGAGATGTTAAAATTTTTAGAGCTTGGTCAATAGGAAGGTATTTTAATTCATTTGCTTCACTATGATGTTTTTTACAAAACCATTCAGCGTAGGGAGGATGTCCCACGCCTCCAATTTCCTCCATCCTTTTTTCCCATTCAATATCTGTTTGACGTTTTTTAAAATATATCAAGCCCCCATCATCCATGGTTGCTAATCTCTTTTCACAAATTCTACAGATCGGAGGCCTCATAATAACCATTTAGAAATTAATTACTTTACATATGAATTGATTATAATTCGCAATGTAAGACATTCCAAGAGGATTTCTCAGTCCTGTAAATAAATACTCTTCCAAAAAAATATCATTTACTTTTCTGATTTTATTAAAATATTCCTCGTTTTCAAATCCCATGAATACAATGAATTCATTTGAATTATACTTATTATGAAAAATACTTATCCATTGAAGTTTATCTTTTACTTCATCAAAACGAGTTTTCCTTAATTCTAAATATTTATCTTTAACGTTTTCACTAATTAGTCCTCGGATAACAATAAAATAATTATATTTTTCTGAAAAATTCCCTATTTTAAACGTCTCCTCCTCCTCACAAAATATTTCGAAGTAGGGTTCAGGCCCGAAACCTATTGATGCAAATCTATCATCTCTTCTAGTTTTCATTATTGACTGGGCAGCGTTATGATGTGCAAATTCCGCGTCCCATTCTGTTATCGACCATATAATGTGAGGTTGAATTTCACATTGAAAGAATTTCCTGAAAAGGACACCAATATCTTTAGTAAACTTTTTTTCTGATTCTTTAAAACCTATTAAAGTCTCTTCTAATTTTCCATTTTCGATGTATGCAGTACAAATAGAAAACATCTACTATTCCCTCGTTCTGGTATTAAAATATATATTATAAATTATTTTATTTTGTTTTAACATTTCTTGTTATATTCTAAAAGAAATTTAAGCTGTTTTAACTAAATCTTAATTAATAAATTTTTAATTTTGAAGGTGAAAAAAGAATTTTCCCTATCTAACTCTAGTAGGACGTGGTAAAGCTCTTGAACTTGTTTTAAATACTGGAACGCGAGAAACATACCTCAGTTCCGAAGAAGCATATCGATTAAATATATTAAATAAACTTGTTGAGAAAGGAGAAGTTCTAAATGAAGCAATAAAAATGGCAAAACAGATTTTTCAATCTCCTGAGTTTGCAGTGTCACAGCTTCTTCAAGTTAATAATCTCTTTCTTGATCAAGTAAAAAAGTTTGATGCTGAGATTGATTATATATTGGAGGCTATGAAATCTTTGGTAAATAAATGATTCAAACTTTAGTAAAAGGTGCTAAATTTGCTCTCTTTTTTTTTATTTTAATGACTAATAAGTTAAAAGTTTATAAATAAAAAAAAAAACCATATTAGCAATGATCTTGATAGATCTTAAAATATAATTGAATAAAAATAATTGAGTGAAAAGAATTGAGTGATGATCAGAGACATTCTGGATTAATAAAAATACTTTCACATAGAATTCTATTTTTACTACACTTATTTGCCTATGGAGCCGTATCTCTTCTACTTATCTTGATTTGGGCTGTAAGTTTACCACAACTCGAAACCAATTATTTCATACCATTTTTTCCCATTTTTGGTTGGGGCTTTGCTATAGGATTTCATGCTTTAGTGTATTTGATGTACAATGATAAGATCAAGTACCTATCAGAATTAAGAAAACAATCTGGATTTAAAATAATTTTCATCTTTCACGCATGGTTCTATGGTAGTATAAATCTTTTTCTTCTAATTTTCGATCTTACAACCACTCCAAATATGCTTTGGTTTTTCTGGCCTTTAGGTGGGTGGGGTGTTGCTTTTGGCTTCCACGCATTCGGCTTCTTTACATGGGATAAATCTCTCGAAGCTCAAAAAAGTAGGTTACGTGAAAAACACCCTGACTATTCAGAACAAAGGTTGAAAGAATTTGCTGCTTCAAAGTTATTAGGAATTGAATTATTGTTGCTGCACTTAACATATTTTGTTATAGTTAATGTTATAGTGTATACTACTCAGATATGGGTACCTGAAACTGTTCCTCCTACCCTGATACAAGTAATCGAAGCTACATTAGGATGGGGTATTTTTGTAGCAATACATTTATTAGCGTACTATCTTCTTAATTTTGTCGACACTATGAAGATTGAAATGAAATTTTTGATACTTCATGGTTTAGGATATATAGGACTTGCTGTTGTTGGACTTATTGAACAAGTAACTTCTGGTGGTGCGTTCTGGTGGTATATTCCGGTTGTTTTATGGGCAATCGTGTTTGGAATTCATGTGGTTGTTGCTCTAAAGTGGGATGCTATAAATCCTCCTGCTCTCGAGAAAGTTAAAAGTCGAGCTAAAGAAGGGCTTGAGGAATACAAATATCAAAGAATGACATACTGGTTATTATTGTGGCGATTTTCCTTTATTGCTCATATTTTCGTATATATCCTCGGAATAATTCTCTTGAATGTACAATTTATCAATGTTCTTGGTTCAGATATAGATGTGTGGGTTATCGTAGTATTAGGATGGTTAATGGGTTTATTAATTCATGGTGCGTTTTATTATGTTGCATTAAAAAATATAACTAACTTTCTAATGTGGACCGCTGTACCTCACATCGCAGCGTATATAGGAGGTATTCCTTTATTAATAACCCTCAATATATTATATGACCCTACAATATTGTGGAGTGCAATCGCGTTAGGAGGATGGGCGATTGGATTAGGAGCGCATATATTAATAGCTAAATTGACGCAAAAAAAATAGAAACCTAAATTATTAACTTTCATATTTTTTCTTTTTTTACTATTAATTCCGCATCAATTATTGATTATGTTTAAGGGGATGTATAGCTTTCTAGAGGCAATAGCTCACGACAAACGATTTTTAATGTTTCAGGGTTTATTTTTCCATCATTAATGAGTTGTTTACCTGCTTCTTTCGCAGCTTCAAAAATATCACTTATGTCTGTCCCTCGAGCTATCATCGATTTAACTATTACTCCATGAGGACGTAATAATGCTCCTGCGAACTCTCTCTCAGCATGAACGCATAACGCTTTAATTTGATCAATTAATAAATCGAAATTATCTAATTCCCAATAACCACAATTAGAAATGAGGACTATCTTTCCATTTTCTACTACTTCTCGTAACGGGTGATGACAGTGACCTTCGTGTAATTCTAACTGAGGTTTCCCCATCGGGATTAGTATTCGATCTACTAGGGTTTTCATCGGACCTGTCATATTACTTACATAGAGAGGAGTTGCAAATACCCAAATATCTGCTTTATGTAATTTCGGATATAGAATTTGCATATCATCTTTTTGAAAACATATTCCAGGAGTTTTTATAGAACATGAATATTCTCCTTGACAAGGTTTTATATTTAACTTCTTAGTGTAAAAAAGTTCTACTATTGCTCCTGCTTCTTTCATCCCTTCTAAAAAGGGAGTAAGGATAAGAGCTGTATTCCCTTTATCCATCTTTTGACTACTGTTAATCGCTATAACTTTCATAGGTTTAATCAACTTAGAAATTATTCTATGAATTAAAAATAAGAAGGAAATAAAAACTTTTATGAATAACTAATGAATTATTCTTTCTTCCCAAAACCTGATAATTTTCTCACAACATATAGTCCAGTCCATTCAATTGACCCTTTAAAGTCTTTTTTCTCCCAAAAATACAGCACAATTCCCCAGATTGCTAAATTGAAAAATCCGAATATGAGGACTACATATACCTCAGT
>JAHLWT010000153.1 GCA_019057775.1 Promethearchaeota archaeon | reverse complement strand
AAGCTTACAGTATCTAGGGCTATAAAATTACCATACTTCTTGCTTAAATTTTCTAATTTTATAACGGTTTCGTTCATTGTCTTCTAATCCATTTCAATTTTATTTTCTTTAAAAATATTGCTCTTCTCATGAAAATCGCTACATAGGATTCTAAATCTGTTCAATTATTGTATTAATTTTAACTACATAAACTATTTAAATTTATTCCGAAAATGGACGCGGTTCCATTTGATGGTTTCACTAAACCTAAAAGCATTAGCATTATTGTTGTCTTCCCCGCCCCGTTTGGTCCTAAAAAAGTAAAACATGAGCCTTGGATATCTAAATTAATATTGTCTACAACTACTTTATTATAATATACTTTTGTTAAACCATGGATTTTGATAATTGGCTCATCAGTGGTTGACATAAGTTTAGATCTTTATCAAATTACTTTATTATGAAAAATTGATATCTATCATATAAAAATGTTTTAATCATCGCTATTTAAAACCATCAATCAAAAAAGTGCATAATGGTAAATTCAAAGAAGCAGATCAGACCGGACATACGCTCGTAAAGAAATAACTGAAATAAGATGGCTTCAAAAGAAATTAAAATATTTATAATTTAATCTAAAAATCTGTAAACAATATCATTTAAAGATAGCTTCTCCATTTATATCTCCGGTAACCATAGAAAGAAATCAATAAAACTGCAATACCAAGAAAAAAGAACCCATAACTCGAAGCATAGTTAAGATAACTTATTTTTATCTCTATAGTAAACCAAGCATTAGAATCAGCATAAAGTAAAATATGTCTAAGTCCTTTAGCTGGGGGAGATATTTGAATATTCGCTGTAAAACCTTTTGAATTAATAATTTCCCAGTAAGGAACGTAGGGTCGGCCTGAAAGAAAATCCATTACAGCATTTGTGTCTATTATCTGAAGAGTAAAATTTCCTTCAGTAACAGTTATGTTTAGAAAGATTTCTTGAGAGTGTGATCTCCATGGAAATTCAACGGGTCTTATAGTATATGGATTATCGCTAGAAAGACGAAATCTCATAGCAGGGTCAACTATAACTTTATTTTCTGGATGCCCCCTCCTAAGAAATTAATTGATAACAAGAAAATCTGGCATAAAATTAGATAAAACCGATAAATTTGAAAAGATTTCAAGAATTAGAAGAATTCTCGTTTTAGAATGTCTTTTTTTTTAAAATAATGACAATGCTATAGATAATATAAAAAAACATTAATATTATCCATGGTGCAGCTATTAGGACCATTATAGATGAAGATAAATAATAACACCATTTCTGAATGAGGAATTCATGTAATAGTATAAAAATATGGTAAATCCCTATAAAGATTGGAAATGATGTCCACATCTCAAATAATTTATGAATTTTTGTTTTGTTTAAATTTTTGATGTGGGTAATATTAGTTAAATTGCTAAGTTTAAACTGGAAATTTGAGTTGCATAGTAAAACACCAATAATCAGAGCTTCTATAGATGGCAGGAAAATTGCGAGTGTTATGATAAAAACATCAAAAGGTGTATATTGACGAATATAAAATAGACAAGCATAAGAGAAATTATTATAATAAAGCAGTACCCAAAATTCAATGGAAATCGTAATAGCAACAGACAAAACCAGAAGTTTTGATTGAAATTTTATTGAAAAAAACTTTTTAAAAATGAAGCGGAGTGTCATGAGCCAAAATCCGAAATAAGACAGTTCAAAAAAAAGGATCTCGTTTAAGTTATCTTTAAAAAAGATCTTATATCCCCCAAGCCAGAAACATGAACCAAAAATAATAGCTATTAAGGGCATTAAGCCTTTTAAATAAATGGAAGACTTTTTCAATAGAGAATGAAATTTGTGTTTTTTTTCGGACACTTTTTAACACTGGATTATTTACGCGAATTCTATAATGAGATGCTACTTCAAAAATAAGGAAAACTTCCATATAAATACTACCATGAACAAGGAATTTCATTGGTGCTGGGTAAATATTTGATTCAATTAGAAAAATTTGAAATTTTTTACTCTCAAAATAGAAACCCATATCCCCCGTGTTGCCCCCTCATAAAAGAATAGGTTCTCAACTTAGTAATTATAACATCCATCATAATTTATGATCAAACAAGGAAACAAATTGTTGTCAACACAACAGTGGATGAAAATCTATTGATGTTCATCAACAGCTTGAAGAAAATATCTGGCGTAAAGGTAAATTTCTCCTTGATCTGATCATAATAAATACAATTGGTCAATTTAATAGTAGGAACCCAATCCCTACATTTGCAGATTATGCTTCGTTCATCTAAGGGACTAAAGATATATCTTTTTAATCGATAAAACAATAATAGAAAGGGTGCCCCCTACTCTACGAGACGCAAATAAGCGTCAAAATATAATAGGGAGAGGAGGGCAATATATGAGCGTAATTACTTACACTTCTAAAAGACAAAAATCCAGGGTGTATGTAGGGACCATTTTTGAAATTGAAATTTGGTTTTATCATAATTGCATTCTATGATAATTCTTGTCAGTTACTTAGATGTATGAACTTATAATAAATCTGTTCTTTATAAACAAAAAATGTGAATAGCCAACTTGGAATTATTGATATTAATATGGAAAATTTTAGCCTATACTTAAATTTAACAGAAGTATTTATAGTTCTAATTATGGTATGGTCACTTTCCCATAGTGCATACTAAAAATTTCGAATATAAATAGTTAACATGGATCGTGATAGATTTCAAAATTTTTTTTAATAACAATTTTTATACACAACCTTTACATAACCGAAGAAATTTTGAGTACAACACTTAAGACCGTATTCTAACACTTTTTGATGATAGTCACTACACACTTTTTTCCACAACATTTAAATACTATCATCACTATTTTATAATTAGGAAAAAAAAATACACACGAATCAACACAAAAAAAAAATAAATGAAGAGATAAAAAAAAATGAAAAACCAAACTATTAGGGACTTGAAGACCAGGTTATCTGCCCGAATGGATTATCGATTTTTAATATTTTAATAAAATTTTTTTTATTTTTATTAAACTCACGCTCACAAATTAATCAGAATTAAGAAATAATTAAAAAACACAAAAAAAAAGAAAAGAAAACAAGAAAGAAGTGGTAAAAAAAGATGAAAACACCAAATAGAAAGCATGAAATAGAAAGAAACAAAGTTTTGCGTATTAAGATAAGAGGAGCAGTTTATCCTTTTAGTTTTTAATTGAAAAAGTTTTTTTTATTTTTATTAAACTTCACGCTCACAAACTAATCAGAATTAAGAAATAATCAAATAATCAAATAATCAAAAAAAAAGAAAAAAAACCAAAAACCAAATAAAGAAGAGGTAAAAAAAAGTGAAAATATCTGGATCAGGAAAGCTTTCAGCGGGAAAGATTGATGATGAATTAAGTGTTTCAGGCTCAGCCCGAATAGAGGGAGATTTCGAGTGTAATGGATTTAGGTCGTCAGGCTCATTAAAGGGAAAAGGAAATCTAACCGTTCACGGCGATTCCAAAAGTTCGGGGTCATTTAGGTTAGATGGCCACCTTCGCGGAGATGGAAACGTGAGGTTTTCAGGTTCTGCTACAATTGGAGGGTCAATCATAACTAAAGGGACAGTTAGTAGTTCAGGCTCATTAAGGGCAGGTAATAACGTTGAGGGGCTTGAAGGAATTAGATTTTCAGGCTCATCCAACGTACAAGGTGACGTTTTATCCGAAAAGACCATTATTATTGAGGGTTCGACTACGATTAATGGCAATATTAAAGGAGAAGACGTGTATCTCGGTCGAGAGCGCTTATTAGGAGGCAGAAGATTATTTAAGCATCCCTATAAAGTGTATGGTCATATTTTTGCCGAAAATGATATTGAACTTATCGGAACGTATGTGGATGGAGACGTAAGGGGACGAAATGTGAAAATTAGGCGGGGGACGGAGGTTGTAGGAACTGTTTACTATATTGACACTATTGATGTTGACCCCAAAGCTACTTTAGCCAATGAACCTGTTCAAATATCCGTTAATGGTAAACAAGGTTTAAAATAATATTTTTTTTTAAGTATGAATTGAATTCTTAAAGAGGTACAATAACCAGGAAGGAGGAAATAACATGTCAAACGAAGAAGAAAAGAAGGAAAAGAAAAAAAAAGATAATCTAAAAGATGAAAGAATAAAATGGGAGCTGAATGAGATTCGCGACGATCTCATGGACGAGTTAGAGGATCTATATGACGATTTCAAGGATGAGATCGAAGAATTGAAAGAAGCAAGTGAGGATATAAAAGGGGATTTAAAGGAGGAACTGGAAGAAATTAAAGAAGAAGAGAGTGAATTAATGAATGAAATCGGGGATGTGAAGGACGAGTTGGAGAATTTAGGGGATGATGCGAAAGACAAAATTGAGTATACTCAAATAAAGCTAGAACGTATAAGAGAAAAAATCCGTCGACATGAAGCTAAATACGGAGCAAAAATAAAAAAGCAATTAGAAAAGGCAAAGAGAAGAGCTGTAAAGCGAATAAATATATCTGTCGATCCTGATATGAGTGATGAATGGAAGGATTGGGCAGGCGATTTAGGTGCTTCAGTTTCAGAATTGGTGCGAAAATCAATGAAATTTGTCAAAAACAACATTGGTGACATCGAAAAATTGGAAGAATGGGGTAAACATATGGAAAAAATGGGCGGGAGAATAGAAAAAGCAGTAAAGAAATCAGGTATAGAAGACTTAGGAGAAAAACTTGAAAAAAAAATTAAGTCTCAAGTTAGAAAATCTGTGGTCAAGCGAAAAATCAAGATTAACATTAATGGAGAATCTGATAAAGAGCGGATAAAGAAAAGAGTGAATGGGTTAATCAAGCTACATAAAAGTATACCCATTGACAAACTGGCAAAGGCACTTAACAGAACAAATGAATATGCTGAGAACATGATATATGAATTAGCAGCGGAAGGTATAGAGGGTTCCCTTGAGGAGGAAGTATTTAAATTCACGAGTACTTCAGATGAAATTATTTCCAAACTAAATGAATTAATTGATATGATGTAATTAAGTGAAAGGAGAAATGAGAAAATGAGAGTTAATATAAATTTGTCAAAAAATTTAGATAGATGGGCTCATAAGATGGAAAGATTGGGTAGAAAAATTGAAAGAGCTGTAAAGGAATCAGGTTTAGAAGAATTAGGGGATACTTTTGAATGTTGTTTTAGGAGCACAATCGCAGATAAGGAACAACTGAAAAAAAGAGTAAGTGGTTTGATAAAGGTTCAAAAAGCTTTACCAATTAGGAAATTAGCTGAAACCCTGGATATAACTGATGAAGATGCTGAAAACTTGATCTATGAATTGATAGCAGACGGTATTGAGGGCTCTCTTGAAGAGAGTGTGTTTAAATTTACAAGCACACCCGAAGAGGTCATCTCAAAGTTAAATGACTTAATAGACAAGATGTAATAAAGTAAAATAAAAAATTTCTTTTGTTGTAAACTATTTTAAAAAAAATCTTTAGAAAAAATAGGAATTAGGGGATATAAAATGGAAGAATTTGCAAATGAGAAAACGTTTAAATCGTACTTAGTATTCTGGATTGGGCAATTATTTTCTTTGCTTGGTTCAACTGTAGTCTTTTTTGTATTAATGTATTGGATTGCGGATGTTTTTAGAGATCCCATGGCGCTCGCTCTGGCTTCATTTTTATACATCCTGGTGATGACACTTTGTATGCCAATAGCGGGAGTCTTAGCCGATAGAGTAAGTCGGAAGATGTTGATTTTAGTTGTAGATTCATTGCAAGCTTTTTCAACATTTATATTAATCCTATTATTTCAATATGGAGTAGCAAATATTTGGATTGTATATATCTTTATTAGTCTTCGCAGTATGTTTCAAGCGTTTCATACACCAACTGTGAATGCGATTATTCCTTCGATGGTTCCAAAAGACAAATTATCACGGATCAACGGAGTTAATTTTTTATTTACAGGTGTAGTTCAGCTTCTTGCGCCGTTTTTAGGTGCTACGTTATTATTGTTCATGTCAGTTTACATGATTCTATGGGTAGATGTTATAACATTCTTTATTGCTTTGATACCACTTTTAATTATAAGCATACCTTCGGTTAAAGATATTAATAAGGTAGTGAATCAAAATGGAGAGGTTGAAAATGAAAAGCGATCATTTATGCAAGATTTTAAACTTGGTTTTAAGACCTTGAAACTTATACCAGGGTTGGTTATAATGATAATTCTATCAATGCTGCTTAATTTTTTATTAATGCCATTAAAAACGCTTATGCCATTATTCATCATTGAAGATCATGGAGGAACAGTAGGCCATTTAGCATTTGCCCAAATGGTGTTCACGGGTGGCATGATTCTAGGTGCAATAGTGACTTCAGTAAAGAAAAAATGGAATAATAAGATCAGAGTGATTTTTATAAGCATAGTTATTGCATTGATTGGATATTTAATCTTCGCGATTGCTCCTACTGGATCATTTATCATAATGGGGTTAGGTGGGGCTATTTTAGGTTTCAATTTACCAATAATTAATTCTCTTTATCAAACCTTTGTACAAACTACTGTTCCACATGATAAAATAGGCAAAGTAACTTCGATTGACCATGCGTTGTCTTCAGCAATATCACCAATCGGTTCATTGCTTTCAGGAGCATTAGCCTTGGTATTAGGTATTCCACTCCTATTTTCCTTATGTGCTTTGATTGGTATTCTATGGACACTTGGTATTTGGTTCTTTACGAGTATAAGAAAGGTAGATATTGATAGTGAACATGAGTTAGAGAAGATTAACGGTAAAATAAATGACTTAACAACCACATAATTTTTTTCTTCTCTCTCTTATTTTAAAAAACCATATTAAAATATCAATAACTTTAAAACAAAATCAGTTCCTGAAGAGATAATATCAAAACTACACGAATTTATTGTTAATTTGTAGTGTTTAAGTAAAAAATAGAGCAAAACCTAATAAAATAGGGTGGAAATGAGTATGAAATTCAAAATTTCTGATGGTTTAGAAGAATTTAGTTATAAGATGGCAAGAATGGGAAAAATAATATAAAACTCTAAAAATTAGATATTATTTTAAAAATGAAATCACAATAAATTAGGTATTGGGGAATTATTATGGAACAATTAGCGGACGAGAGCACATTTCGTTCATATTTATTCTTCTGGTCGGGGCAATTAGTGTCTCTAATGGGTTCACTAGTGGTTCAATTTGCCATTATTTGGTGGATTACAGAAATTACTCGCAACGCCCTCTTTCTTTCTATAGGGACATTCTTATATTTTTTACCTATGGTTCTTCTTACTCCTATTGCGGGAGTGATAGCAGATAGAATGAACCGTAAAACGCTAATTATAATTGCTGATTCTTTCCAAGCATTAGTTACAGTTTGGATTATTGGATTATTTTATTTTTCCAACCCTCTCCGAAATCCTTTAGCTGTAATATTAATAAATAGCTTGAGAGGAGTATGTCAAGCATTTCATATGCCAACCGTAAGTGCTATTATTCCAACAATGGTTCCAAAAGATAAATTAAGCAGGATAAATGGAGTTGGCTTTTTATTTACAAGCTTAATACAACTTGTAGGACCTATGTTTGGCGCTGTGCTCATGGCTATTTCTGGTAATGCATTAGAGGTTGTTCTTTGGCTGGATGTATTTACTTTTAGTATAGCTGTTATTCCCCTGTTGTTGATTAAGATACCGAATGTAAGAGACTTGAGTGAAAACAATAAAGTGATAAATGACACATCTTTTTTAGAAGAATTTAAAGAGGGGATTAAGATTATAAAATTAATCCCTGGATTGATAATACTTCTATTTTTAGATATGCTTATTAATTTCCTTATTGCTCCAATCCACGTTCTATTACCTCTTTATATTTTGGAAGAACACTCTGGAACTGTTTTTAGTTTAGCTATTATGATGTTATTTCTTAATGGAGGGATGATTTTAGGAGGTGTGATTACATCTTTAAAGAAGGAATGGAAACATAAAATCCGTGTATATTTCTCAGGTATGTTTATTGTAATGGGTTTAATCTCAATTATGGGGCTTGCTCCATCTGGATTTCTTATATTATTGTGGATTGGGGTAGCACCTATTGGATTAATTTTACCCATTTTAAATACAATTTACATGACCATCATACAAACTACAGTTCCTCCTGAGAAAATGGGAAGAGTGTCATCAGTGAATCAATCGATCTCTTCGGCGATGTTCCCAATTGGAACACTTGCTGCTGGACCTCTTGCCGTAGCTATTGGTATGCGAAGTATTTTCCTATTCTCTTCAATATTCGGTGTATTAATTGTTTTTCTAACTTGGCGCTTTACTAAAATACGTCATGTCGACTATGACAATTTAGAAATAATAACAGAAAAAATCAATAATACTAATAATTAATCGAGAAAACTTGCGAGTGGTTAATGATTAATGGAAGAAATTGTCAATCAAAAAACGTTTAAGAATTATATCTTTCCTCATTCTGGGCAATTTATTTCTTTGCTTGGTTCAAAAGTTTTTTTAAAAAACATAATAAGATATCAATAACTTCAAAACAAAATCAGTGAAGTAATTAATGGAAAATAATATTACAGCAACGGAACATACTTTTAAGGGTTATTTGATCTTTTGGATTGGTCAAATTTTTTCTTTGCTGGGTTCATCAATAACGCAGTTTGCTATAATTTGGTGGCTAACAGAAACTACTGGAAGTGCTATTATTCTTTCCATAGCGAGCTTCTTTTATATTTTACCTATGACGATAGTAATTCCTATAGCTGGTGTTCTTACCGACAGGTTAAATAGGAAGAAAATATTAATCGTTGTAGATTCTTGTATGGCATTTATTATACTCAATCTCATTATCCTATTTAATATCGGGCTAATCAACCCAATTTTGATAATAATTACTAATGGCTTTCTCGGGCTCCTACAAGGTTTTCACGCTCCTACAGTAGCAGCTATTGTTCCATCAATGGTTCCAAAAGAAAAATTAAGCAGGATGAATGGATTTAATTTTCTTTTTTCAGGTTTTATTTACATTATAGGGCCAATAATGTCTGCAATGTTCTTAGCGTTTATTCCTATTGAAATCTTACTTTGGATTGATCCCATAACATTTCTTATTGCATTAGTTCCTCTTCTACTGATTAAAATCCCATCAGTTAAAAAAGACGCGGTTTCGACTAAAGAGAGTTCATTTATTGAGGATTTTAAAGATGGCTTTCGAACTCTAAAAATGATACCCGCTGTATTTCTAATGTTACTGGTATCGATGTTTGTAAACTTTCTGTGGAGGCCATATGGGATTTTGTTGCCATATTTCATCCGATTTGATCACTCTGGAACTATTGTTGATTTAGCATTCGTCATGGCCCTCATGAATGTGGGAATGTTTTTAGGTGCTTTACTCACATCAGTTAAGAAAGAGTGGAAACATAGTACATTCTTCTATTTTGGAGGAGAAGTATTTTTAATGGTGATGTATGCATTTGTAGCAATTTCTCCCCATGGTTCCTTTCTTATGATGGGAATTTTTGCCGCTTGCCTTGGTTTCATCATACCAATTCTAAATACAATCTATTTGACGAAAATACAATTAAAAGTACCTGCAGAAAAAATGGGGAGAATATCATCGATAGATTGGACTATCTCATTAGTTATTTCGCCGATAGCAACAATTATCACAGGACCTTTGGCTGAAATGTTTGGAGTAACAAACTTATTTCTATATAGTGCGATAATTGGAATTTTCGTTACTCTAATTTTTTGGTGGATAGCTCACGTAAAATTAACCAATAATATTAATCTTAAGAAGGAAGAATCCTTGATTATATAGTTTCAATCAATCAAGAATTATCAAACAAAATATAACGATTTCTAAATTCTTATGATTTCTCCGATTCCTTAATCCAAGTTAAAAGTTTTATACTCCTTGAAGGAAAATTAATTGATAAAACTTTTATCATAATTTCTTTTACATCCGCATTTTCTTCTGAAAGTAAGCTACTTTCTAGAATGATAAATGCTTTTTCGCTTGTAAGTTCTAAAACTTTAAATGCGAGAATACTTACTTTTTTAGTCTCATCATCATTACTATTTTCTATGAAATAAGCTAAAAGATCAGTTGCTTCTGCTTTACTCATTTGGTTTGATGTGACATAATCATAAATTTTTCCAACGGTTAATTCTTTCTCCATAAATTCAAGAGCATCTGGATAAAGTATATAATCTTCAGTAAAAGCCCCTTTTCTTCTTAAATCAAATGGACAAATGTGATTCTCGGGTAGTCGGTGTTTCTTACAAAATGTCATACCACAAAATTTACAATGAAATGGAATGTCCCTAATTTTACTTTCACAGTAATAACAAACTGGCAAATTTTCTCAAACAAATTTAATAAAAAATTGGGTTATATAAAAATATAACCAGATAATATAAATAATAACAAAAAAAAATAATGGTTACTCAACCTGGTTCTTTCCTTGGAGTAGCTTAGGCCATATATTACTTTTCAACTAATAAAACCAATGAAACTGGTCGAACGACTATATAGAAAAATATGAAATTATAACGAGCCATACAATGTTTCAATAAGCCTAGTGCTTCGTGGATCACCAGTTAAACTAGAAACCATTTTATTCATTACGTAGGCGATACTTAATTTAGCATCAAGGTCCATAATACAAACGGAGCCTCCCCATCCTCCCCAATACATGACACGTTGATTTGGTCCTATAGGGAGTTCTTTATTTTGAAGACCGAGCCCTAAACCGAAACGAATGGGAACCATTAGAACTAAATCCATATCATAAGATTGTTCTTCCAAAGCTTTTTCAATTGTTTCTAATGTAAGTAATTGTACTCCATTAATTGTTCCACCACAAGCTATTGCAGCAGTTATTTTTGAAACTGATCTAGCATTTCCATGACCATTAGCTGCAGGAATTTCAGCAGCTCGCCATGCACGGCGTCTAGTTTGTTCAGCACTGACACCCGGTGCACTTAAAAGTGATCTCATAGCGACAGATTTTGGATCGACTTCACCGAATTGACTCATATCAATTTGCGGTGGTGGTATCAATTCACCTACACGATCATCATATTCTTCGGGTAAACCAATATGAAAGTCAGCTTTTAGAGGACCAGCTACTTCTTCCTTGAAAAAAGTACCAAGAGATTTCCCTGTAATACGTCGTACTAATTCACCAAGAAGATAACCGAAAGTTACAAGATGATAACCACTTTTAGTGCCAGGTTCCCACCACGGTTTCTGTGCTGCCAATATGTTAACAGTTTTTTCCCAATCATAAAGTATTTTATTGCGAACGGGTTTCTCGAAACCAGAAAGACCTGCTGTGTGACTAAGAAGATATCGGACAGGTAATTTTTCTTTACCAGCTTGAGCAAACTCTGGCCAATATTTCGCTACGGGTGCATCGAGATCCAACAATCTTTGATCGACTAACATAAGTGTACAAATTGTTGTCATTATTTTTGTTGTTGACCATACATTTACAATAGTATCTTCTTCCCAAGGTTGCGTTTGGGCAGCATCAGCATAACCTGCCCACATATCAATAATAAATTTACCATTTAAAGTTGCTGCAAATGAAGCACCAACCTCTAATCCTTCCTCGAAATTTTTTAAGAAGGCTTCTTTGACAGATATAAATTTTTCGTCACACAAACCATGAATTTCAACCAATAATTATCGCCTTTTACAAAAATTAAAAATTTCCTAATTTAAAAAATAATCTAATTTAATAAATCTAATAACACTTTTAAACTAAATAGACATTTATTTATAGATTATGTTCAACTCTGTTAATGATGTCATTTTGAATTGGAGTTCCGAGATCCACAAAAGTAGCATTATACCCTCCAACTTTTACGATTAGATCGGAATATTTTTCTGGATTTTTTTGGGCATCTTTTAAAGTCTCTGTTGAAACTGCATTTGGTTGTACTTGCATTCCTCCTTTCTCAAAATACCCTCTCAAAAGCGAATAGAGTTTTTCGACACTTTCTTTATTGGAAAGATTTTGCGGATGGAATCGAATATTTAAAGCTATTCCATTAGTTGCATAATCATAATTCAATTTAGCTACGGAATTTAAAATAGCGGTAAGACCTTCTTTTTCAACTCTGTTAACCGGAGATAAACTATTTGATATTGGCTCCATTGCTTTTCTACCATCTGCGGTGGGTTGTGTAAAGAATCCCTCCATTACGTGGATCCCCATTGAATAAGCTCCCGCACTATATCTTCCTCCTCTTATAGGTTGGTATTTCACAACTTCGGTACAAAATAAATCCCACAGTTGTTTAGCGAAGAGATCAATTTCCTCTTTATCGTTTCCCCATTTTTCGTATTTATTCACCAACTCTTGCCGAAAAACTTCTTGAGAGTCAAAATTTGAGTTAAGAATAGTAATGAGTTCTGGCAAAGATAGTAATTCATTCTCATACACAACCTTTTTAATATTATGTAATGAATCTACTAACGTTGCAAAGCCATAAGCCGTAATAGATGAGAAATTATATTTAGCTCCACCACATACATAATCTATTCCTGATTCCATACATCCTTCCAATTGTGCTGAAACAAACGGATGTTGAAAATGGATTATTGCTTCTTCATCTCCGATTTTAGCTATTTTTACCGATTTTTCTATATTATAGCGTAATTGTTGTTTAAAAACATCATAAAATTGTTCGAAAGTTTTAAAATTCGCAGGATCTCCAGTTTGTAAACCATCTACCATCTTCGATAAGTTGCTATATCCGTTATTTAGAACTAGTTCAAGTACCCCTGGTAAATTCATAAACATACGACCAGTTGCAGAAAAACTATTTCCTTGACCTGTTGGCTCTACACATCCAATTATGACATAATTTCGAGCATCTTCTAAATGATACCCTGCTTTTACTAATGCTGGGATGTGTACATCATCATTATAAAAAGCGATGCCGGATGTCGATTTTAAAACTCTGATAGCTTCTTCAATAAATTCTTTTGGCGTATTTTTATGGACCCTAATTGATAGATCTGTCGTAAATACTTTCAGATTTTTATAGGCTTTAAGAAATAAATATGAAAGCTCATTAGTAGCATCACTTCCCTCAGCATCCATGCCAGAAATAGTAATTGTCTGAGTATTTTGACCAAGGGCATTAGCAACCATAGTAAAATCCGTAGGGAGAAGAGTAATATTCCAGGTTAATTTTAGATTTAATTCTTCTATTAATTCTAAGGCAAATTGATTTGAAATCTTTTTGGAAGCTAAATCTTTTTGATAAAAAGGCCATAAAATTTGATCTAATCTTCCTAAAGCAAGAACGCTTCTCTGATAAATGATGTTTGCAATATTCTGTGAAAACCATACAAATTGAACAGCTTCATAAAAAGAATCTGGAGGCTCTGCCGTAAATTTCCTCATTATCCTACCAATTTTTTCGAAATTTTTCTTTTTATTATGATCTAGCTCATCTTTAGCTTTATCGAATGCAAGGTTAGAATATCTTCTTGAAAAATCAATTGCCGCATTATAATAAATTTTTACAGCTTCATAGAAGTTGTACTTATCTTGAAATTTATCGTCCTCCTTATCAAGTTGTTCTTGATAGTATTCCGCATCCTTTATTATACCTTTATACCCTAGTTTCAAAAGTTTTTCATAACCTGCACACAAATGTCCTTCAGTTGTACCCCGTTGTATGGCAATATTAGGAGCGAGTGATAAAATCTTCCCAGTCCCATTGATAAATCCTTCTTTCAATAATCTTTTATTAATTCTATCCGCTACTAAAGATTTACCTTTCCAGAATGGAATCATCTCTAATAACTCATCCCGTTCGATGTCTTCAATAACAAATGGTTGTACCTTTCTATTTGCAAATTTCTTGTACGTAATTTTTTTATCTAAACTATTATCATATCTAAATAAATCTAGGTTAATCTTCTCGCCTAAATTTTTGCTAGTTTCATTTCCAACCAGTAACTCATCATTCCTGATGAATATTGTCATGTTATTTAATGTATGAGCCACTGATTTTGCTCGTTTTATGATTTCAGGAACATCTGGATATTTTTTGTAAATTTCAGTAAAATATCTCATGCGTTCAATACATAATTCGTATTTACTTGAGAGCAAATTATCTTTTAATTTTGAAGTTCTTCCTGAAGAACTGTTTATTGCGGAACTCATTAAATATAAAAATAGGTTTTATGGATTTTTAATTTAATTGCTATTATTACTAAGTGAATCAACATAAAAGTAAGAATTTAATTAAACCGTTTTATTTAGCTATCTTATCCATAGATATCAAAATAAAAAAAATACAAATTGGATGTGAAGGTTTAAAAAATGAATTTAGAGACAATTAAATTTGAATTAAGAGATGATGGAATCGGTATTCTCACATTAAATAGACCTAACAAATTAAATGCGATATCACTTCAAATGATTGAGGATTTGCATACAATTCTTGATAATTTAATGATCAATCTTGATTGTCGAGTTGTAATCTTGAAAGGAGAAGGTAGAGCTTTTTGTGCTGGTTTAGATTTAAAGGAGTCAATAGTATTGGATTCAAAAAATGCATCTCAAGAATTAAAAGACAAGTTTTATTTTCTTGATGTCCCCAAAAATGATAATATAAAATTGTTTGTCTATACTCAATGGCGTCTAAGCCAAATCATAGTTAAAATGAGAAAAATAAGTCAGCCAATCATAGCAATAATTCATGGAGCCGCAGCAGGCGGAGGTTTTGCTTTTACTTTAGCATCAGATATTAGAATCGCGGGGGAAAATGCTAAATTTAATAATGCTTTTATCAAACTAGGGGTATCCGGTTCAGATATGGGAACTAGTTATTTTCTTCCTCGGTTGATTGGAATGTCAAGAGCCACAGAAATATTATATACTGGACGGTTTATTGATGCAAATGAAGCTGAAAGAATAGGTCTCGTTTTAAAAATCGTAGAAGGAGATGAAAATCAATTAATAGATTCCGCTATTGAACTTGCTAAAAATATGATAAATAAGAGTCCTTTAGGTTTAAGGCTTACTAAACAAGCGCTTAATCTATCACTCGATAGTCCAAGTTTAGATACAATGATCGAAATGGAAAATCGAGCGCAAGCGATAAGTTCGAGATCAAAAGATATGAGAGAAGGAGTGGCGGCCTTTTTCGAAAAAAGAGAGCCAAAATATCCCCTCCGTTAGTTTTCTACGATTTGAATCGTATAATTCATTGCTAATCTAGCATTTATGTTGTAAAAAATCAAGAAATAAAGCATAGAGGCAAGGATAATTGCAAAAGAATAGAGGAAAGCATATAGACATGTACAACAACCTTGTATTGTACGCTCTGAAAAACTGAAATGAATGAAATATTTCTTTTATAAAATCTTAATCGCGGATAGCTAACACTACCAAATCTTCTAAACTTTTAATACCCCTAGGTTCAGTTTCATTCAATGAAATATAATCATTTTCTCCTAGTTCGACTTCTCCAGAACCAGACATAAAAAGTCCTTTTCCCTTTAAGACAAGGAAAACAACAACATGAGATCCTTGATGTGTGGGGATTGCTAAACCTTTTTTTAGAGAGATTCGCATTATCTTAAAATTGTTTGATTTATATATCAAATCCTTTGCAGGAGCGTTCAAAAGAAATTTCTGGTCGTCAAATATGTTTTTTGCCATTAAATTTTTCACTTTTTAACTTAGAAAATCCTATAAATTCTAACTTATAATTTATTTATATTACAGTATCCAACAATTTCATCTCTTAAAAATATTTTGAAGGGTAATCCTATGTTTTTAAAGGGTTGTATGAGTTTCACCAGGTTTTCATGCTCTGGTTTTAAGAATATCTCTTTAAATCTTTCTCCTACTCCTTCTGAATATTGATATTGCTGAAGAACAAAATTACCTTTAAATTCTCTTTTCTTAAGGGAGTACACAATATCTCCAATGTCTTCTGGAGCTAACAAACTTTCAAGATATGTGGTTCTTATTTCAAAATCAAATCCTTCCTGAGTATTAAGAAAATCTATCGTCTGAATTATATTATCTAGATTAAGTGTGACTCTTGTAATGTTTTCATATTTATCTTGATTTAAAGGACCTTTAAGATCCAATGCTACTCGATTAATAAATGGAATTACGGCTTTAATTTTGTCAGTGTTGTATCCATTAGTATCAATACTTATGTATTTCCCTATTTTTTTAATTTCTTTACATAATTCTAATAAGTCATTCTGAAGGGTAGGTTCTCCTCCTGTGATGCTTACTCCACTCACTAATGAATTACTTTCAATTATTCTGACTAATTCTTCAATTTGATAATTCTTCCCAATATCTGGCTGTAAAAGATATTTATTATGACAATAATCACACTTGAAATTACAACCGACAGTAAATAATACCATAGAAGCTTTACCCGGAATGTCTTTCGTAGATATATCGATTATTCCCCCTAGTTTTATAACACACACCTCTAGTAAGCTTCCTTAATTAATTTCTCAACTTGATATAATGACAACGAAAATGGACCCGGTAATTCTAGTTTTAATGACGTTAACGCTGCTGAAAATTTTAACGCCTCTTCCGGGTTTTTAGTTAATCGCGCCCCTAAATAGCTAATAAAAGCAGTATCTCCACGCCCCGTCCTTCCCAAAACAGCTTTATTTTTCCAAGGAAAGAAAAAGATATCATTAAATGCATTGACTGTAATTCCTTTCTGGTGTGTAACAAGGATTTCTTCAGGTCCAAATTCAAGCAATTCTTTAGTAGCTTGAATAATGTCTTTTTGATTAGTTAATTCTTCAGCTTCCCTTTGATCAATTTTTAGAATCTTAACCTTCGATAAAATGCGTTTCTTTTTTTCCATTGAGATTTGTTCATAGAAAACTTTTTTATCCTCAATTTTTCTTATAAATCCTTGGATATCTAAACATATTTTATTTGGATATCTACTGTAAATGTAATCTAATAATCCTAGGTCAACTTCTCCAGCAATGATCGGGCCGATAACAAAATATTTTGTATTAATTTCAGGAATTTCTTGCTTTTCAAATAATCCAGCAAAACCAAGTGGTTCATATTCCCTGTGTTCGATATTTTCTGAAGAGTATATATTTTTTAGACCAGATGTTTGTTTTGAAGGGTAAGCAAAATATTTTATTCCACTCTTTTCAAAAACATTCAATATAATAAAATCTTCTTTTTTTAACCTTGTAATAACAGCGATTTTAAGACCTATTTGAGCACCGGCAATTCCACCATAATAAACAGCACCTCCTATCGATTTATAACTCTCACCATCAACTTCAATGATGTCTTTAGCTATGTGCCCAAGAATAACTATATCAGATTCATGTACCATTAATAAATAATAAAATAAATTCGGGATTAAGAAATTAATGGTTTAAGAAAAAAGAATAAAAGGATCAAAATTAAAAAAGAGAAGATAAAAAACTCAGTTAAGTATACTCATGATGGATTATCAATTTTCCCACTTTTTCTAATACATTCAAAAAAACTAAGCAGAATACTTTCTTTTATCTCATTAAATTCAGAATTGGGCTTTACATTGATTTTCCTATTATGTTTTTTATATTCATTTTGAAGGAAGTACTTTGAACGTTTTTCCAAACTTTTGTATAAACCTCCGAAAAATGTTTAATATCTTTTTTTAATAATTATTAATTTATAACGTAAAACTCATATTTAAATCTTTGCCCATTAGTTTCCCACTTGTCAGATGACCACACAAATAAGTGAAGACCTAAAACGTTAATTTTTATATATAAAAACTAAACATTATTCAAAAATACTATAATTACCTGAATATCATTCAATAATTTTTTGCTAGATTGATAGAATTCTGAAAATTTTTATAAAGTTCTCACATGCTATTCCTAGATAACCTAACCCTATTTTTGATAATTTAAAATTTAAAATCATAATGTTTTTTAAATTTAAATCACTTTTTTGTATATATATATTATTTAATTTAACCATTTTAATTGGGGATTAGAGTTGATTATTTTTTCAGAATTGATAGGTTTATTAAAGAAGAAAGGATTTAAAGATACCTTTGAAGTTCTCATTAATCAGAAAGGGAACAGTGCCGATAAACATACATTTTATAATGAGTTGAACAAGTTCTCATATTACAACTCATACTTCCGTGTGAAAGACGAACTCATCAAAAAAGGCTTAATAGAGATAGAACATAACAACAACGCAAAACATATTAAGCTTACAAAGAAGGGACTAGATGTTTATCAACGATTAAAAGAGATCAATGATTTGATTTCAAATAAGAAGAAATAACTAATCAGTGTAGCGATTTTTGATCTTAAAAAAACTCGTTGTAGGAAACTTAGGCACTAACTCCTATATTTTTGGATCCAGTTCCACTTTAGAAGTTGTGATTATAGATCCTGGTGGAAATGCAAATAAAATCATCAAAACAGTTGAAGAATTGGGCGCTAAGCCGTTAGCAGTCTTATTAACACATGGACACTTCGATCATACCTTGGTAACAAAAAAAATTCAAACTTATTTTAAAATTCCTTTAATGTACAATAGAAATGAATTTGACTCAGGAATTTTTAAAAAAATTCAAGCTGATAGGTGGCTGAAGGAAGGTGATACTATCACAATTGGGGAGATTACGTTAAATGTTCTTGAAACTCCAGGGCATTCTCCAGGGTCATTATGTTTCTATTCAAAAGAGCTTAGAGAATTTGAAGGTAACTCGATTGATGGGATCATGTTTACAGGCGATTTAATTTTCCGTGGAAGTATTGGTCGATCTGATTTGAGAGGGGGGAACCCGACTCTCTTATTTTCCAGCATAAGAGATAAAATTATGAGAAATCCCGAAGTGTCAGACAACGTTTTGCTTTTTCCGGGACATATGGAAAGTACTTCAGTTGGAGAAGAAAGAAAGTTTAATATGTTTAAAAATTATTTCTTATAATACCTAATTTTAAACTTCAAATTTTCTCAAATAATATTAAAAACCTTAAATCTATTATTATTATATTAAAAATTTAGAATATTTTTGTTAAGGTGTAACTAATCGTGATTAATCGAGCAGAAGTAAAGGCTATAATCCGACGTTTTGAAGAACGTGAAGGAATAAGAGGGGTAATCATATGCGATTCCGCTGGGTTGCCGATAGATTCAAATGTGGATATAAGCGTCAGCGAAGAAATAGCAGCTTATGTAACTTCGCTCATTGGCAAAAGTCGGCAAGTAGTCGAGGCGTTGAAAGAAGGAACTTTAAATTTTATAAGGCTTGAGACAAGTTCGGGGGAAGTAATGGTAGCTTTGGAGACAGACTTAATCCTGATAATTCTAAAATAAAATTAAATTGTGAATTTTTTCCCTATTCCCTTTTTTATAAATGAACTATCCTATAATTGAAATATATTCGAGAAATATAAAGATTTAAAATAAATCATTTAATGTTAATAATTTGGACCTATTTTTGTTTTATCCTTCTGATATGATAAATTTAAATTCCTTTCAAACTATATTTATTTAAGAATATTTCATCACGAATTTCAGAAGTCAAATCTATTGAAATTAATTTTTATGAGTAATTAATTATGGTTGATAAAAAAGTACTTGAACAGAAATTAGCAGAGTTAATGGATATAGTTCCTGAATGCGAAGGTTTAATAGCAGCAGACTCAAGCGGAAAAGTTCTTGTTGGCCAAACAATCACAGATATGGACCATGGGAAAATAGCAAAAGCCTGTGCTGATATAATTAAGGATTCGAATGGCTTGGGTAGTGATATTGGAAAGGGGTCTCTGAAGACTACGACTATAGAACTTGATGACGGGTTTGCTCTATTAGTAGGTTCTGAAAATTCCGTTTTAATTGCGTTAGCAGGACTCGATGGAAGGAGTTCTCTTGGACTTTTGAAAAGAAATTTACTCTCTATATCTAATTTATAATTTTGTTTTCTCTTTTTTTGAAAAATAAGTGAAAAAATAACTTAAAACAAACAATTTATCTTTTAGATTTTTTCTTTTTCTCATCAAGTCCTCTTTCTTCTAAAAGAGAATCTAAATCCATGGTTGTTTTTTGCTCAGCTTCTTTGGTGACTTCGGGTTTCTTCGGCATTTTCTTAACAGGTGTTGGTTTCTTTAGCTCTGAAACAGGGACATACTTTCCTCTCCTTGGTCTTTTCTTAACAATTTCTTCTACTGGCGTTTGAATTCTTTTAATTGTTCTCCTTGAATAAAGTACTGCTCCAATCCAAGCTATTGCAAAACAAACTCCTATGATAATTACAAAAAATTCAATAAAATAATCAGTAACAGGAGTTTGAAAGACAGGAATAATTTGTTCATTTGAAATAGTAAAATTTTCATTTGTCATTATATTTTGAGCAGTTATAGTAATATTAAATTCAAGCGAATTAATATTTCCTATTTTTACAAGTACAATTATATTAGTTTGCTCACCAGGTTGCAGCCAGCTTTGAAGGATATAATCGATTTCTACTATGGTAAATGGTAGATTAGGGTTTAATTCAATAGAAATATCGATAATTCTTAAAATTGAATCTCCTAAGTTTTTAATTATGATAGAAAAGGTTGTGTCCTTGTTTCTATAAATTTGAACAACATCGCTTAATAATGATACTGAGAGACTATTAGATTCAGGAATAAGAGTTATTGATACATTTCTTGATATTCCAACTATATCATCTCCTTCCCACAATAATCTGATAAGTAAATCATCTTCGAAATTAACAAAAAGAGTATTTACGACGAAAGAAATAACTCCATTTGTATCAGTAAAATCTGATCCTATATGATACCATGAATTGCTATAATAATAATCGCATGAAACGTTTTTGTTTGCCAAAACATCTTCAAATTCAGTTGATAAAATGGCACTTATGTTTAACTCATGTCCTACAATGGGGGTATTTGGGGAAAACGAAATGTTTGTGAACTTACTGTTTAATTTTAATGCGAATTTATTATCAAATTGGTTATAGCTAGATACATAGTTTTGATCAAAGATGTTAACTAAAAATGTGGTATCGTTAGGATAATAGATACATTCCTCTCTCAAGAATTCATATAATATACTTCTTATATCGACTTCTTCAGCTACTCTCAAACCGAGTATATAGCCTTCAAATTCATTATTTGATTTATTACTTAGTAGTGAATATTCTGTATATTCGTATGTACCAGCGTCAGAATCTTCAATAATAACAGTAATGAGTGTTTTTGCTCCTGCTAGCCTGATTGGTCCATTTAATCCTTGCCATATTTGTGTACCAATATCTATATCTGGTATTTTCAAATTAAGATCAAATTCAAATGAATCATCTGGGAGTCCAGTAAAATTTAATAAAACAGAGCTTGAAGTATTTTCTGCTATAATCCACTCTTCATTAGCATAGGATACCAATTTCAAGTTAATCTTAACTTCTACGGGGATAAAAGGATGTAAATTTTTAACTGAAGTTTGTATGTTTATTATTTCGTTTGGATTTAAGATGGTTTCACTTTGTTTGAATGAATTTATGAGCACAGATAATTGTTCTCCTCCAATATCCTGGCTAAATTGTTCAAGTATATCATCATTGTTAATAGGATAAAAGTTAGGTTGTACTATACCTGTTGTTTCATTTACAGATGCGACCAATAGAGTATAATTATCATATACAGAGTTTTTGACTTCTCCACTTAGTACATTCGTTCTAAGATTTGGATCATAATTTAACCCGTATAAATCAACATCATAAGTATCTATGTAAATGTTTATTTTCTTACAACCTATGGCAGACCCATTAAACCAGAAGAAACCTAGATTATACTCACCCAAAACTTCTATATTATTTGTTAGATCTAGTATAGTCTCATTATTAAAGTCATATAATAATGCTGAACTCTTAATAGATCCCGACGACGAAGTCAATTTTGCATCAGTATATTCAGTTTTATTTGGATAAAAAAGAGTGACATTTGCTATACCACTGACTGGAGCACTTAATCTTTGATCTTGGATTTTGAGACTTGTAGAGATATTATCTCCATACATAAACCCACGAGTTTCCCATAGTGTTCCGTTATAATCAATGTAACTGTGCATTTCGTCAATAAAGTTAAAGCTAGTTAAATTAAGAATGTAAGGTCCATCTAAAATTGAAAGAGTATTATTGACAATTAATTTATAGTTATTTGAAATTCCACTTAAAAAACTTGGACCGCCAGTTTTATTAAGAATTTGTTCAGAATCCGGATCGATTAAATTTCGAGCAGTAAAAAAATCCGCATATATAAACCAAAACTCAGTATAACTCCAATTAGTAAATTTTGGATTTTGAATGGTTTTATTAAGGTTAAAATTGAAAACCCATTCTGGATCTTTATTATAATTAGCGCTATAGGTTGTTGTCGCGTTTTCAATCCAATAAGCATTAATAGAATAAGAGACATTGAATTTGAAACTGGTAATATTGTTTTTATCCCATGTGAGATTTACTCGGAACCTATTGCTTCCTTCATCTCCAATGGGTGTTGTAAAATTATAATTCCATTGGCCCAGACCCCAAGTTAAGTATGAACTTTCATTATAGTTCTTACCCCTATAGTAAGAACTAATTTCGTAACCATTTATAGTAAGATTTTGTATTCTTAAAGTATTTGTACCGTTAACAATAAAATCTGTGGGGATATATCCTCGTGTTACATTTAATTTAAATGAGCTCGCATCTAATTGGCCTGAATCATAATCATCATCACCGGTTGTTGTAATAATCTTTTCAGCATTAGTCCAGTTTACTCCATCATCATTAGTTGTTTTTAATTGATGTTCTGTATTTCCATCATCTCCATAATCGTAAAAGGGAAGAGTAACTAAACTATACACTTCTTTTGAACTATTAGATTTTATTACAATAAAATAATTAGAGAGATTCAAACTTCCTGTGTTGCTAACATTAAATTTAAAATAGGAGAGTTTATCATTAGTATAATTAACTTCAAATGTATCTTTCATTTCATTATAATCTGGCTCTAATTCTACTGTTCTTAAAGTATCATTAGTTCTCACAAGGGTATCATTAGCGCGATATAAGGTCATATTTAAAACGGTATTGGCAGCTTCAGCAACATCTAGAGTTCTAATCCACACATAGACTCCATTGACAGCTGATTTTTCTCCCTTTAAGTCGAATTCCAATGCTACATAGGTTTGATTTGTTATAGGGAGATCGAAAGCATAAGTAGATTGCATGTCATACCCACGTACCAATGCATCAAATGGCATTTTATCGAATCTCTCAAAAACAAACTCGATATAACTGGTGTTTGAGAGATCTGTAAAATTTAAGTTTTCATTAATTATACTTCTTTCTAATTCTTGAATACTAAAACTTTTATTATCAATCAAAATTGCAGGAATTACCTCATCCCAAGCAGACTGTTGATAGTCCCATAATCTCATTGTTAAGTTTGCGTTTTTATTAAGGCTGAAGGTTAAAGATGAGATAAATCCTAAAATGTTAGAACGATTAAATTCGACATTACCATCGATAACATCAGCCTTAGCATATAATGTATCTGTAAAATTAGCTGAGATAGTGAAATTTAAAACACCCTTGGTAGCATTAAATTGAATATATGTTAAATTATCACCATCAATCAAGTCAGTGAAGTCTCCACCAAGATTATCCGTATCAGCATCCCATGTGATTCCTGAGTAATCACTATCATAATCAAAAGATATAAAATCTGAAGCATAGAGTGCGTCATCATCCTCAATAATGTATTCTGTGGTATAGTTATTCTGAAATGTAAAATTAAAATCTCCATAGGTGAGATACATCTCATCAGTTGTTAATGAGGGGATTTCAAAATATTGTTCATTATCTTGTAGATTCTCTGAGTTATTGTTAACGTAAATTCTAACTGTTTGATTCACACCTGAACCTGTAATTTCATCATCTAAGTTAAGATTAGATAGCTGAAGAGGGTTATCCAACAAATTTTCCTGGGAAAAGTTATTAATGTTTTCATCTGGAAATATATTAAAGCTATCTAAAATCTGCACATTTGCTACAAAAATTGTAATTATGAAAAGAACAGAAAAAAATATTCTTTTACTCTCTTTTTTTCGTCGAATCAATAAAATAACCGTAAACTCTAATTTTTGTTTATAAAATCATTTAAAAGTATTAAAATTTTCGATAGGTTGCCAATATAACAAAATATTATAAAGATTCAAATTTTTTTCAAATTAACTTGTGAAAAAAACTCTTGAGAAAGTTTAAATGAGCGAAGATTTAATAATTGAAGAAATTGAGGAACATAAAGAAGAATATATCAAATTTTTAAGAGAATTAATTCAAGCAGAGTCCTATAATCCTCCTGGTAATGAAAAAAATGTAGCATTAGTGATTGAGAGATATTTAAAAAATGCTGATATAAAATCAGATGTTTTTCCTTTTGGAGATAATCGTGCAAATTTAATTGCTTATTTAAATGATAATTTTGAAGGAAGAAATCTTTTATATAATGGACATATGGATGTAGTACCTCCCGGAAATGAAGAAGAGTGGAAATATCCTCCATTATCGGGTATAATTAAAGGATGTAAAAAGAGGCAAAAAATTTTCGGAAGAGGTACTGCAGATATGAAAACAGCATTATGTGCAATGACTATAAGTTTAAAGATTTTAAAGAAATTAGGAATAAAACTCTCAGGAAATTTAATCCTTAATGCCGTTGCAGATGAAGAAACAGGTGGAAAATTTGGGACTTTTTGGTTATTAGAGAACCAATTAAAACAAATTAAATGTGATTTTATTTTAATTGGGGAAACTACAGGGTTGATGCCTTTAGGAAAGGCAATAGTTGTTGGTGAAAAAGGGCATCTCAACTTAAAAATTATAACAAATGGGATTTCTTGCCATTCAATGATGCCTACTATGGGTAAAAATGCGATTGAGATGATGAGTGAAATAATTCTAAATTTAAATGGAATGGATAAATATATGCCTCAAATTGATCCCCCTATCTCTGAAGAAAAACTTAAAGATCTTTTAAGCGAACTGCTTCCTAATAAACAAATATTTGAGAAAATTCTAAATGAGCAAAAAATTCTTCAAGATCTACTACATGCTATGACTCATTTTACAAAAAGTGTTACAGTAATTAATGCAGGAATAAAAGAGAACGTAATTCCTGATCGATGTGAAGCAATATTAGATTTCAGATTATTACCAGGACAATCCACTGATATGATACTCGATGCGTTGAAAAAATTCATTTTAAACGATTTAGGATATAAAACAAAAGATGAACCAATAGGACGCCCTGAAGAAACTTTTGTATACATTGAAGTATTTCAAGATGGAGAATCATCTTTTTGGGAAAATTGGGAAAAATCTCAAACATTAAGAGATTTAGCTGAGATATGTGAAAAATTCTATGAACAAAGACCGACCTATCTTCTCTCTCCAGGGGGTATGGATTGTTGTTATTATCGAAATAGTAACTATTGCTTGCAAACCGTTGGTTTTGGACCTGGAAGCATTACAAATATGCATGCCACAAATGAATCAGTTGAAGTTTCAGATTTCATTAATTCAATTAAAGTGTATACAATCTTTGCTTACAATTTCTTATCTTGATTATATTTTCAGAAATATTCACAAAAATGTAAAAACAGCATAGAAATTTATAAGATTTTACAACTATTATTTTATTAATCTCCATTTTATAAGGTTATTATTAAAGAAATTTGCCTGAATTAAAAATAGAAGATGCTGTAGTCCTTATAGATGTTTCTCGGTCTATGATAAGAAAAGATTTTAAACCAAGTAGGTTAGTAGTTGGATTACAAGCAGTTAAGAATTTTATACAATCAAAATTAGCGATTGATTTGAAAGATAGAATCTCTATTATCTCATTTGGCAATGATACTAAAAAATTAATTGATTTTGCCTTTGAAGAAGAGAAACTCATAAAATCTTTAAAAAATATACAAATTTCTGGAAATGGGCGTTTGCATGAAGGTATTGCCTTTGCTTTGCAAATTCTTGTTAAGGAGATGCGCAAAATCGGGGGTAAAACGCCTCGTATATTTATTATTACTGATAATAAATTATTTCTCGAATCTTCGAAATTAGAGAAAATGGTTAATATTGCTAAGGGATTAGGTGTATATATCGATGCCTGTCAACTTGGAAGTGCTCAGGACTACGGGGATAACACGTTAAAAAGAATGACTCAGTTAACTGGAGGTGAATTTGGGTATTTTAATAATTCTAAGGCTTTAATCAATGCGGGAAAGGCTTTTGCTTCTAAAAAAGATGTTAAAGAGTCAACTGATTATTTTTCCCCCAATAAAAAGGATGAGGTTGCTCCACTAGTTAGTGATATAGCGCTACCCTTAAGAAGACCATCTTTTTTAGAATTACGTTCAATGATGAAAGGAAAAAGTACTGGGCAAGAAAAGTGTCAAATATGTCACTCTGTAAAAGCGACAATTACAGGTTCAAATTTCTATGTAGAGGGAAGATATTGTCCTTCATGTGATAGAGCAATGCACTTATCCTGTGCTGCAATGTGGGCTAAAAAAACGGAGTATAAGGAAAATGTTTTCAGGTGTCCATTTTGCTTCTTCCTTTTAGAATTACCTCGAGCTGCGTTGAAGTTAATAAGAGATAATGAAGAAGAATCTCAAGAGATAAAGATTTTTGAAGAAGAGAAAATGAAAGTAACACGAATGACTCTTATTCCTGATGAAAAAATTGACCAAATAAATTCTTCTTGTTCATATTGTCATAGTATTTTTTTAGGAGATTTTAAAGTATTCCAATGTGAAAATTGTGAATCATATTATCATGAACCTTGTTTTCAAAAAATGAATAAAGAAATTAACGCATGCAGATATTGCGGTGCGAAAATCACATTTACTTAATTTAAAATGATACTTAATGTGTGATTATTAATATTAAAATAACAATATCAACTCCTATAGTTTAAAATATTTAAGCTTATATTCGTTCTATATATAAACGAGAGTAGAAAGGTGATTAAATTAGTAAAGAATCTTAAAGAAAAATGGATTGTTACTTCCGCGTGGCCTTATGTGAATGCTACACCACATCTAGGAAATCTAATAGGAAGTACATTATCAGCTGATGTATTTGCAAGATTTTTGAGACTGAAGGGAGAAGAAGTAGTCTTTGTTTCAGGATCAGACTCTCATGGGACACCAATTTCCATTGAAGCAAAAAAATTAAGTGTTCCTGCTGAGGATCTGGCTTTTAAATATCATAAAATTATTAGTAATTTGCACGAAAAGTGGAAAATATCTTTTGATAATTATACCATAACCCATAATCCAACTCATATTAATTTAGTCCAAGAAATCTGTTTAGACATACAAAAAAATGGATATATTAATGAAAAAGAAATAGAATCGCTATACTGTAAAAATGATGATTTATTTTTACCTGATAGATTTGTTGAAGGTAATTGTCCTCATTGTAGTTATGATGATGCTCGAGGAGATCAATGTGATAAGTGTCAAAAGCTTCTAACTCCGTTAGAATTGGTTAAACCAAGATGTGCAATTTGTGGAAATACTCCAATCATCAAAAAAACAAAACATTGGTATTTGGATTTACCTAAATTACAAGATCAACTAAGGAAATTAATTGAAGAAAATAAAACTATACCCTCCAATGCAAAAAAAATGTGTTTAAATTTGATCGCAGAAGGTTTACATGAGAGATCAATTACACGAGATTTAGAATGGGGAATACCTGCGCCTTTCAAAGGGGCAGAGAGTAAAACAATTTATGTCTGGTTTGAAGCTGTCTTAGGGTATATTACAGCAGTGAAAGAATGGGCAGATAAAATAGTCAATAATCCTGATAAATTTAATTACTTTTGGAAGGATTCAGATACTAAAACAGTTTTTTTTATTGGGAAAGACAATATTATATTTCATTTAATTCTATTCCCCGGATTAATTTTGGGTTATAATGCAGATAAAAATAAAGAAGATCAATTTGTTCTACCTTATAATGTTTCCTCAACTGAATTTTTAATGTATGAAAATGAGAAGTTTTCTAAATCAAGGGGAATCGGCATCTATATTGATGATGCTTTAAAATTAGCACCATTAGACTATTGGAGATTTAGCTTACTATATAACAGACCCGAAAAAAGCGATTCCTCATTCCTTTGGTCTGAATTTGAGAATAATACAAATACCTTAAATGACGTTATTGGTAATTTCATTCATCGGTCTTTAACTTTTATAAACAAACAATTTAAAAACACAATTCCAAAAAGGATTGAGTTAGATGAGGTTGATAAAGAATTTATCAATAAAATAAATAATATTTCACAAAAAATTGGAGATTTATTAGAAAAGTTTGAATTAAGACGAGCAATAAGAGAAATAGTTGCTTTTGGAAAGGAAGGAAACATTTATCTCAATGAAAAAGCACCCTGGCATCTGATTAAGAATAATAAAGAAGCGGCAGGTCATGTTTTTAACCTGTGTGCTCAAGCAGTTTATGCATTAGCTATTTTATTAGGACCTTTCATTCCTGATACTTCTGAAAAGGTATTGGATTATTTAAATATTTCAGAAAAGCTTGAGCAGTTATCTTGGAATAATATAAAAGATAATACTCTTAAAGAAGGTCATAAAATAAAAACTCCAAGACCTCTTTTCCAAAAATTAGAAATTGAAGAATTAAAAGAAAAATTGAAAACTTTAGCAATAAAAAAACAAGATGGTGATATAGATTTGGTTTCATATGAAGAATTTAAGAAATTAGATATCCGAGTTGCGTTGGTCGAAAAGGTTGAAAAAGTTCCAAAAGCTGATAAGCTTTATAAATTGAGTATTAATATAGGGAATGAGAAGAGAACTTTAGTTGCGGGATTGGCGGAATACTATAAAGTAGAAGAATTAACAGGAAAAAAAATAATAGTATTAACTAATTTGGAGCCGAGAAAATTAAGAGGAATTTTAAGTGAGGGAATGTTATTGGCTGCTGTTGATGGTGAAAATGTATCCGTTTTATTACCAGATAAGGATATCCCGCCTGGAGCAAAAATCGAATAAGTTATAATTTCAATGAAAACAAAGGGTTTAAGCGAGCAATAATATCTCCTAAATCTAATTGGATACTTTTAAGTATTATATCTCGTCCTCGATATCCAAACTGTAATTCATTTACATTTCTAATTATTTTTAATCTACTCATATTAGATTTTAAAGAGGTGACAAAATATCTTTGATCTTTATATTCCAAGATATCTAGTACATCTTTAACATCTGTAAAAATATATCCTCCCCCATGAGGAAGAATGCAAGCATTTTTTAGTAATTCTAATAATTCTAAATCTTCTGCTCGGTCCAAGAAGTTTTGATTTCTAAGAGTTGTTTCTGAAAAATTTTTTTTCCCCGACATTAAATAAGCAGATATATCAGCTCTAAGTGTAGTGGGAAATATATTTGATTCAATTAAATCACATGTGAGATCGGTACAATTACTCCCTAAGTACATATTATTATAATCCTTAAGGAATTGGTGAGGTTGATTGCAAATTATCTCATATCCATAATCAAAAAGTTTGGTAGCAATTATTTCTCTTTTTATATTTGAAAATTCTAAAGCCTTCTTGTTGAAATTTAGAAAATCTTTGGCATCTGAATCGACTAAAATATAATGCTTCCCAAACTTGCTCACTTCTTCTGTAGCAAGGTTTTTTAACGTTTTTGATTTATCAATATATAATCCCATTCCATATGTATCATCTCTAAACTCAGGAGCGGAGCCATGAATTAAAAATAGATATGGAGGGAGATTTAAATCACTTAGGTTCTTCGTTTCAAAACAGTTAATAAAATGGTTAGATACATCGTAATCCCAGTCTATATTAATATTATTATGATAAAGTTCCATTGATTTTATCTCATCAATTTTTTTGATTAATGCATAAGGATCTGGTAATTCCTCTAGCCCCCCACAGAGTATTCCACAACAATTAGGTTTTACATTTAAAAATATAAGTTTCTCATTTCCCTTTCCCCAATTTAACCTACCACCATATCCTAATCCTGAATTCCATCTATATACATTCCTTGAAATGGTTTCATCTGGTGAAGAAATGAATGCTGCTTTTGGTTCAAATCCATATTTTTCTTGAATAAGATGAAATTGAGCTAACCCATATTTCATGTTAGCTTTACATAACTTTGATGTTCCATCATTCAACCCAGTAGAAAAAATGAAATGGTCTGCTCTATCTAATAAATCTGATTTAGATAATTGGGTTACATTTTGAGAAAGGACGGAAGAAACCATTATATCGATAAGTACGTGGTTAATATAATATAATCTATCTAAAGTTATATGGAAAGATAGATATGATATTATATAAGATTATTGATATAGCAAGAAGAATTAGGAAAAAAGTAAAATACGTTGAAGATAATTAAAATCTCATGAAAACCTCAACCAGTTTCATATTATTTGACTCATTTAGAGACATTAAAACCCATGGAGAATTTACCGGTTCAATAATATCAAAATGCCAAGATAAGATAATATTCTCAGATAATTTAAAAATATCAGATTCTACTGGAATAACAATATCTCAAGGTTTATTAGTGGGATTTGAGATGATTATCGATAAAATGATAGCTTTCTCAAACAAATCTGACTTTTGTTGGGAAAATTTGAAAGATACCTCATTAGAATATTCAGTACTAATACCGGAAGAAGCTATGGAAGAGTATGAAAAAGGACAGTTTTCTAATGACTTTCCTTTTACACTAAATCTTCTCCACACAGCAGGATTACTCTTAAATAACCCCAAATTTAAAATCGATCATCTTGATTTTATTAAGGGAGAAATTCTTAAGAATCCGGTTTCCTTAATAAGGGATGGAATTATCGTTGCTGATAGGGTAGTCATTGATCACAACGGTGATCCTATATTCTATGATTGTTTAATTGTAGGAAGAGATAAAAATGAGGAACTAAATATAAGTTATGAACCGATTATAAATGTAGATGATAAGGCTCTTGAATTTATTATAATTTTAGGAATTGAAGAATTGAAAATATAAATTAGAACTGCTAAAAGATGCTTCTTTTTGAAAATAAAGAACAAAAATTACTTAATCTCTTAAAATTTACAGGATCACCCTTCAAAAAATTTGTTTCTACTGGAGAGATTGACGAGAATCTTGATTTAATTTCATCACGACAAGACACATTAAAAACTATAGTTAAAATAATTGAAGAAAATGAAAACTTCATCCTTCCAGTTATAGCTGATGTAGGAGTTGGCAAAACTCATTTGTATTGGGCCTTAAAACATGAAATGTATTTCTATAATATAGTTTATATTTCCTTGGAAAATGTATATAGGAAATTTTTTTACAATACTTATTCGGAATTTATTGAAAATATGGGTGTAGAAGTTTTAAGAAGTATAGCAAACAGACTGTGCAATGGATGGGGCGCTTTAGAGAGAAAATTTGGTTTTTTTCATGTAGCAGATATTGAAAAAATAAGAAAAGTTGCTTTTGAGAGATGGACTTCTAAATATGAAAGTAATACTGCTATTCATGATGCAATCTATGCAATAACAACTCATCAATTGGATCCATATAAAAAGGTTGATGCTGAGAGATGGCTCTTGGGTGAGCTAATGGGTATTAAAGAACTGTCACGATTGAATTTAATGCACGATTTAAGAGAAAAAAAAAACTCATTTATGATGCTAAAAGTTCTGATTGAAAACTCCAATAAAAGGAGTGTACTTTTTATCGATGATTTTGAAAAAATAATCTCAATTATCAAACCCCAGGATGAGGAAACAGAAGATGTTTTCGATCCAAGCTGGTTATATGGGGACAAATCACCTTCAGAAAAATCTAGTGCTGAAAAAACACTTGATAAAATACTACAACTCCATAAGATTAAAGGTTTGAGAATTGTAATTACTCTCAAATCTCAAGAATTTTATGAGGAAATTAAAAAAAAAATTGAAGAAAGGAATAAAGGGCTGTTATTTTTACTAAAAGAACCAGTATACTTGTCAACTTTTACAGAAGAAGATGTTTTTCAATTTTATAAAGAAAATTTAGAAGATTTTTTTAGAAATATTAATTACATTGAATATTTTGATAACTTTCAAAATTCTTATTTCCCCTTGAACGAATCTAATTTAAAATATATTTTCAAACACTCAGATGGAAACCCTAGAGAAATTATTAAACTTTTAACTAAAATTTTTAGCAAAATAATCTTATCTAATGAAGAGTTTGGGAGAGATCTTCGTTAAGGTCAATAAATCGATGGATTAAGTTTTACTTTAATAATATCCTTTCATAAATTTCAATTTCCTTTAGAAAATCTTCTTTTTTTTCTTTCTCCCATGTTGAATTCAAGATCTTTTCTCTAAATGATTCTATTTCAATTATTGATTTAAAATAAAATAACAAAATAGTTCTAAGTCCTTTAATCTTTAAGAATTGATAATTATCTGAGGAATTGAGGGAGTCAAACAATTGAGTAGAATTTGGAATAAATTTAAATAGTACTTCAATACTTCTCTCTACAACTTCTGTATCTTTTGAGCTTAAAATTCGTAATATATTTTTTAGATTGGGGAGCTTTTCTAATTTCAATAATACTCTTAGGGTATTCTTTTTAATTGGAATATACTCATCATTAACTGCAGATCCAATTACTTTTATAAGCTCTTCGGATAATTTAGTATGCTTAGAGATTTTTCCGATTGTTTGAATAATCTCATTTCGAATCCATCTGTCTGATGTGTAATAGCTATCAATAATATAGCTGAGAAATTGGTCATTTAATACATTTGATTTGCCAATTTCACCAAGAGTGAATAATAAATTTAATTTTATCTTGTCAAGAATCTCAGGTGCCAAATTATTAATGAAGAATTCAAGAAAGTTAAGATGATCCCTACTAGGGCTTCTACTTAATTTGATAAGAAAATTGTTTAACTCTTCTGAATTTTTTGTCTTTTTGATTTCCTCAAAATCTACTCTCAAAGACGCCATAAAACTATAAATAAAAATTATTTTTCTGGATTATCAACAACACTTTTTAACGGTTTGATCATTTCTGTTTTTAGCACCGAATAAAAGACCTTTCTATACTTCTCATCTTGAGTTAAAGGGATAAATTTATCATTCATTTTTTTAGCATATTTATCGTTATGGGGAAAATCATAAAATCCATGTTCTTCATAATATCTATGATCTGCCTGGAACACAAACCTCATCCTTCCATAGACAGCATCTCGGAAGATTTTATTTCCTCCAATGGTAAGGAACGTAGGAGTTCTAATATAACCCGCTTTTGAAAATCGCACCAAATTTTTAGCAAAATTATATAACGAGGAATCTAGTCCATTGGAATCTTGAGACTCATCGGTAATAATATCAACAAGATTACTATCCTGAAGTTCGATATGTGCTTGGAAAATTTGTTTTAGATTAAAGTTCTGACCTAAAGGACCAGATATAATATATCCAAACTGTTTTTTCCTTAATGTAGGAACATGACCATTAAAAAAACTCCTATCAAAGACCAATTTCCATCTTGATGATAAATACCTGTCTTGTATAATTCCAGCGATTATTATAATATCATATTCTTTTAATGATTTCCAGAAATCGGTAAATTCATCCTTATCTTCGTATACACATCTATTATCATAACCACACTGTATACACCCTAAGCATCCCCCTTTTATATCGAGATCATAGATATTAATTATTTTTATCTCTTTAGAAAAACAATTTTGTAGCGTTTTTATCATTTTCCCTAAATTTGTATTAATATCTGTTGAATCTGAAATAATTAAGATTTTTTTATTGTCGGGATCAATTTTATCATTATCATTTAAACTCAATCTGGGATTATAATCGAATTCATAATGCATTATTGGAGGATGTTGCCTTGTTGTTGGAAGTTCATTTTCTATCGTATAAAAGAAATTTTCAGCAAATAAAAGTAATTGTTCTCTGTTTTTCGGGACCATCAGATCAAACATATCAGGAGAAAAAAACCCAACATATTTCATTTCCAAATCATCACAAATCGCATTCAAATAATTTACAGCAGTATGGTCATAGAAATGTATTGATGTTGTTAGAACGCATGTATATTTATTTTTGAAAATATCCTCCACTTTCCTTTCTGTTATTAATTCAATGAATCTTTTATATTGATATGGAATAAGCATAACAAACAATGGGGAAGCCCAAATAACCCCATCAGAATTTTTTATCTCATCAATAATTTCTTGAAATTTGACTGCGTCTTTTACTATTTTTTTTATCTGTTGAGCAATATTCAAGATTTTTAGCTTATGTTGTGGATTTTTTTTCTGAATGTAATTGATATATTGCATTGTAGCACTTTCATTCCCTTTAGGACTTCCATTTAAAACAATTATGTTCACTCAAATACACCTAGTTAGTTAAATAATTAAGTATAATACCTAAGATAAATTAATGAAAAAACAAATATAAAAAATTAGAAAAAAAAGAAAAAAGAAAAGAGAATTTAGGAATTGATTTAATCTATTTCACTGCTTCGAAATACATATACCACTACCATTTTTGCCAACTTTTTCAAAATATATAAATATGTGTATGTATATGTGTACATATATGACTTCAAAAAATATTAGTATAACTGAGGATGTTTATAATAAACTCCTTAAAATTAAGGGTGAAAAAGAAAGCTTTTCAGATTTGTTCCTAAGACTTCTGAAAATACAAAAAAGTACGCTTGAAAAATCTTTTGGTACATGGGATCTTTCAGAAGAGGAAGAAAAAGAGATTTGGGCTGGAATAACTGTTCGTAGTGGAAGAGCCTGGAATAAATCAAATTTAGAGGAAATAAAATGATTCTTTTAGATACCTCTGCTTGCATCGATTACTTAAACGGGAATAAGGACCTTAAAAAAGTAGTTGAAGATCAAGATGAATTACTTCATATATCTTCCATAACCGTGTATGAAATGAATATAGGATTTGAAAGGACAAAACGCAAAATTTCTGATCAAAGATATAAGCAACTTTACAAACCCTGGGTGGAATTTATTAGCGGTATGGAGATTTTTTCCTTAGGATTTAAGGAGGCTGAAACAGCTGCCAAGATTTATGATCTTTTAGAGTCACAAGGTCAAAGAATTGATGATAATGATGTTCTGATTGCTGGAATTATGTTGTCAAACGGGATTAAGAAAATAATTACAAATAATATAAGACATTTTAAGAAAATTGAAGGTTTAGAGCTTATCACATATTAAGAGGGAATATTTCAATTCCATCCCGAATCCATCAAAATGAAGCCTCATGGAATGCAAATTCTACCCATTTTGGGAAATTGAATTAGATTTTCAATAATGTATATAATCTACTTAATATCTATTTAGATTGTAATATTCGTGAATTTAATTCATTTTAAGTTTTATTTTTATCATGGCTAAAAAAAGAAAGAGACGTGCAATACGTGGTCATCCAATAGCAATTCTTATTGGGCTGCATGATAAGGATGCTGTATTTTGGAGAATATTTAGTGAGGCTATTAGGCTACACTTCAAAATAAATCGTGGAAGGAAGAGAAGAAATCAAAATAAAAAGCAAATATATCATTTTCATGAGGAAATCATTAACACATTAAGACCTATAATTAAAGAAGGTATCAGAAGTGTAAT
>JAHLWT010000152.1 GCA_019057775.1 Promethearchaeota archaeon | reverse complement strand
CGAATGAAAACACTTAAATGATTTATTAGCTATTCTTTAATAAACATACTCTAAAAATTAAAGAAAATTCTCAAATTTAATTTCGTATTACAAAATTAAACTTACTGTATTACAAATATCTTCTCTTATGTATTATATTATATTTAACGACAACTAAAATAAACCGATTGAGAAAAAGTGTTGGTTGAAATATTAACAATGGTTTGCAACGATAAAAATTCTCAAAATTGGAGTGGTTTTGAGGTTCAATGCGATAAATATCTTAAAGAAAATAAAAATAAACTTAATAAGAAGTTGAAGTTCTAAATTTTAAATTATTCTTGTTGAAAAGTCTTATTCTATATATAAAGGAAAAAACGTACCTCTCATTTTCACTTTTTTATTTAAATATGAATGCAAAAATTTACAGTAATTCTAAAAAATAAAGCATTCTGAAAATGTCTAGACAAATTTTATCATATAATGATATGTTTTTAAATTTCACATCTCAGCTTCTGCAGTCCTTTCAAGAGGTTGATACCCTAGATCTTAGTTCTGGATCACAGTTTGAGTTTGAGATTCATGAAAGGGTTCATAAACAAAAGATTAATCCGATGATTAGGCTCGCGACTAAAGAAGATGTCGATGAGATAATTTCTATCTACAAGGATATTTATGAAAATACATATCCTTACAAAGAAATGGAAGACAGAAAAGAGGTTTCAAAGATGTTGAAAAGCCCTAATGTAGAGTGGTTAATCTTTGAGACGAGTGGCGGAGAGATAGTAGGGTGCTTTACGTTTATACTCGACTTTGATAATAAGTTGGGATATATCCGTGGGTTTGTTATAAAAAAGAAGTTTTTAGGAAAAGTAGATATAATTAAGATGGCAATGGGTTCATTCATCGCAATGTATCGTAAGTATTATAATAAAATTTTTAGATGGTATGGGGAATGTCGCACTGCCCATGCAAAGTCTCAATATTTTTGTGCTGCCGCCGGGTTTAAGCCTATCGCTCTTTATCCATGTAAGGACGTGTTTTATAACAAGGTAGAATCTGATTTATTGATCATCAGTTATGATGAAAGAGCATTAAGAGAATATCGTAGTAAAAAGATTCCATCCATACTACCTTCTGTGGAAACTCAATTTCTCTATTCTCATCGTAAGTATAAATTAGGAGATTATTTAGTTAAAGATCCAAAAATTATTATAAACCAAGCAAAGATTCGAAAAATTAAAAAGGCTCTCAAAATCTCCACTTCCATTGACCGCTTTGGGTATACTGACATTCACTTTTCCATTGACGGTTCGAATTCCTATTTTTCATTCCTGTATACTCCAAGCGTACAAAATTTCGAAAAGACTATGTATAAAATCAAAAATATAGAAGAATTATATGTTTTTGTACAGGAGTTTATGAATCAAGCAAGAAAGTTTAATGTGAGATATGTAGAATGTTTCATCTCTGGTTATGAAATTACCCATCAGAAGATTTTTTCCGAGGTGGGGCTAAGACCTCAAGGATACGTACCTAGCTGGAGGTATAATAAGAAAAAGGAAAGTTTTGAAGATTTTATTTTATTTAATTATTATCAAGGTTCAATAAATGAGAATATGGACCTAATAGATGAAAGCAAGGATTTATTGCGAGTCTTAATAGACGAAGATTCAGTAAGGGAACATCAGAAATTAATCGTCGAGAGATTTCCTGCATATTATAGAATTCAAACCAAGGTTTCTAAAATATGGGACCATCCAAGAGCAATTAAATCAAGTATAATGGTCGGGTTGGCTCTTTTTTTATTCTTCCTTTTTGATAGTATTTTCATGGCCAACTTTTTAGGGCAATACAGTTATAATTTTATAACACATTCTATTAGCAAGCTCGGTTCTCGTAGAATAACCCCCTATCCCTTTATGTTTGACATAGCATGCGTTATGGGAGGAATAACCTCAACCTTGTTTTATTGTTATTTTTCTAAAAGAATTGACGATACCCTCGGTGAAAATGAATCATATAAATGTACCAAGTGTGGGTTTATTATTGGCGTTATCGGTAGTCTTGGAATTGTATTCGTAGGGATCTTTAGTTTAGAACGTGCTCCTGGATTCTGGCACGGACTTTCATCTTTGATAGCTTTTAGCGGATTCGTTTTTTCCCTTTTAATTTTCGGTGTGGGGATAATTCGATTCAACTTAGGGGTTCCTAAAAGTCTTGCCGTATTTGGATTCTTTCCATTAATCGCTTTCATCTTATTTTTAATTACATTTATACCATTCTTTGAATGGATTTTGTTGCTTTCAATAATTGGTTCTTTAATCCCTCTTTTTTTATGGGTCTCATTTAATTAATATTAGACTTTTTCTGTTTATTTCAAAATTTTTCTTTTATAAAGAAAAAAAAGTAATTAGTAGTTAAAATTCAAATGAGGATAAGAAAAAATGCAAATTAGTGTAGAGGTTAAAAAAGTATATAATACTATAGATTTAACTGAAATTAGGAACGCTTTAGATTCCGTTTTATTCATTAATAATGAAGATATACGCTTTCACGTCATAGAAGAAATAATTAATTATTTACGTTTAAAATTACAAACTGAAGAACATAAATTAAAAATTTATATCGTTAATGATGGCAATAAAATCAGTGGTTTTGTCATAGCTCAAATTAATCCATCATATACAAGTTATAGCCGTAAATGTGGCACATTTGGGTGGTTACATGCCAACTCATTCGATACTTGCAAAGAGCTTATAACTCAATGTGAAAAATTCTTTAAGGAGAATAAAATGCGGAGAATACGAGGAAATATTAATATTCCGAAAAATCTTGGAGGGATTGGAATCCAATTCCAAGGATTTGAACAGCAACGGCTTTATGGTGTCGCTTGTACTAATCCTAAAGATCGGATAATTGATTTCTTGAATCGGTTAGGATATCGATGCGAATCAGAATACACTTGCGTATATGTAGCTCAAAAAACATGGGAAAAGGGTAAGAAAATTGATAAAAATATCGTGTTTCGATATGTCACTTTAGAGGAATTAGAGAATTATGCGGAAGATATACAAAATCTGGGGAAAAATTCCTTTCATGATATCTTGCCTGATTCTTCAGGAAGGGGACGGATCTTTGACTTTTTCAAGGATTTTCAAAAAATTCCAAAGTCTTTTTATAACATTTCACAAGACATCGATCCTAAATCACTTTCAACCACCCCCCATTTTATAGAAGCGTGGGAAACTTGTGATCTAAATAAAATAGAGCCTTTAGCTCCAATGGCTTTTGACAGGCATACTAATGAATTAGTAGGAATATTGTTAGGTCTACCGGATCTATATCAAGCATGGGCAGGAGAACCTATTACTCGTGTGAATGTTGATACAGCTATGGTAAAAAAAGGGTATTTTGGAAAGGGAATTTTCTCGGCATTAAACAACATGGGACAATTAACTGCTAACCTTTTTGGTATTGATTATTTTGAAGGAACCACGATTTGGTCCAATAATTCTAAAGCTGTTGATACGATCTTTCCCCATTGTAAACCAATTAGAAAACATTACGTTCTACAGAAGCGGATTAGAATATAATATCATACAAGAATAATATATTTTTTTGATATTTTTTCCTTTAAATATAGACACGTTATTATTTGATTTAATTACAAATGAATAGAATTATTATGAAAAAAACAAATAAAAGTTCGAGATTTTTGTTAATTAACCAAATGCGTTTTGAAATTACGTATGAATATATGTTTTATACAGGTTTGCAAAAATTTAGAAGTGAGTTGTTAGAAGCTTTTCCGACTATGGAAAGGTGGCTTCCAAAAGAAGTATTTGACTTAAAACCTCTTTGGCCCGATAGATTAAAATTTAGCATACGAGATTATAATTCAAGTCCTTCTTGCTCTTTCTTAGCTGACAATTTAGAAACTCCTACTGATTTAATGATTGGAAATATTACTCCCGATATGGTATTAACCAAATTAGAGCGTGCTAAAAACGAAGGAAACCCTTATTCTCACGTTGGATTTAGTGTGTTTATGTCAGGTTATTCTCAATTTGTAGAGACTGCAAAAGCCATAAGGAAGTACGATCCTACCATAACAACCATTGCAGGCAATGTGGGAGCTTTATTTCCCGGAACTGAAAAATATGTGGATATGATCGGAAGAGGAGACGGTGTTCGTTTCTTAAGAGATTTGTTCCATGAAGATGTGAATCGTCCTTATAATTTAGAAGTTATTCCTGCTGCTAATTTTTTTACTCTATATGGCGTCGATTTTAAAACGGAATTAGCTCAAATAGTTACTAAACTAGGATGTCCTAACAATTGTGATTTTTGTGTAACTACTAAGCTATTTGATGGAAAATTCACTAAACCTTTATTTTCACCACAGTTGGTCCATGATAAAATTGTTGAATACCGAAGAAATATGAAAAAAGATATCGCGATTCTTCTTTGTGAACCTCAAGGGATTATTCAAAAAAAATGGTGGTATGAGCTTTTTGATCTCTTTAATGATGAACCTGAAGATTATCCTCTAATGGCAGCAGCTTCGGTTGCATCACTAAAAAAATTTGATTTTGAAAGGATTTCGAACTCATCATTACGATTTTATGGTTTTAATGTGGGATTAGAAAGTTTTTCTAAGCATTATGATAAAAATATAAACCACCGTGAAACAAAACAAATTCTTGACAAATTAAAAGATTATGGAATCGCAACATATGCTACATTTATAATAGGTTTCGACCATCACACTCATGAGTCAGTTTGGGACGAAATTAAGAGAGTGGTCGATTTAGATATTTATGGAATTACCGTTCATAATTTGAAAATTCTACCCGAGACACCGCTCTGGGTTGATTATCAGAAAAATGGACGTTTATTAAATGTACCTTATGATTTTTACTATATCGAAGGCTTTCAATCTTATACACATCCTCACTTTAAACCAGGATTCGAGGACATGTTACCGTTAACATATAAAATCTATGAATATATCGAAAGAGAACGGGGTACTTCCCTTCTTAGTTTTATGGAATTGCTCAAGAATATCCCCAAGCAGCGACCTATTTTTGAAAAAAGATATAATCTATTCAGGAACGTTTCCAGCTTAATTTTTCCCTCATGGAAAGAACATTTAGTTCCTACTCAAGAACAGATTGATAGATATCTTCAGAGGCTAAACGGTGTGACTAGACCACCTCTTTATCTAAGGATGTTTCAAAAATCGAATCTTTTTAGGAAAGTCTTAAAAACGTTTGTTTAGAATTTGTGTCTAAAATATTCACTTTTTTCTTTTTTCCACTTGAAATTTGCTAAAAAAATCGAAGTCAAATGTATTTGGATATTCGCTCGTAGCAAAAAGGAAAGAAATGATACGGAAATCAAAAAAATAGTTTAAAGTTTCATTAGATTTTTTTGTAAGATTTTAACGAAGTTTATAAACTCCTTTTTAGATGTAAGTATATGCTTTATCGGTTAAAGGCAAATAAGTTTAGGCGCCATCAATATACATTTGCATACAGGTATAATCATTGCAATTGGTGTAGTCTTGTGTTAGATATCGAACACGATGAGGAGATTGTATGTGCTATATGTGGAGAGACTTTTTGTAAGGGTTGTATAACTAAGCATCATATCTATTGTTATGCATAGCTTAATGAAAAAACAACATTTCTTAGTTTATTTTTTATAGTTAGGTGAAAAAATTAAAATTATGACGCTTCAAAAAATTAAAAGAACATATCTCTTATTATTAATATTTGGGGTAATAATAGGAGTAATTGCTGTTGTCTTATTATATGTTTTTAATTGGTCTACTCTAATTGAATCCTACCAAGTACATGAAGGAGCTTTCGGAGTTGTCCTAATTATAGGAATGCGAATTTCTATTGTTTCTTTAATGGCCATATATACCTTTTATAGTTGGTTCAAACAAGAAGCACAATATTTCTCAGATATACCTTTTCTCTTTGGATTATTTTTTTTACTGCTTATATTCGGGAAAAGTTTGGATTTATTCGGTGATTTTGTTTATTATCAAAATGTAGAATTAAGTTTCATAGTGCTTAAGGCTCGTTATTTTATCGCGATTTTTGATCTCCTCCCAATGATTTATCTCAGCATACACATGATATTATTTTCACTTTCACTTAAAGATAGATTTAAAGGATTATCTAATGAGAAAACTCAAAATAAAACTAATATTCGAATTCTCATAGTAGTTATTGTTATTGAAATTATTGTCGGTATTATTATTCCACGTAGAGAAATGTTTGGTTACGTATATCCAATAATTGTAATTCCTTCACTGATTACTATTGCTTGGTTATTTAATTTTGCTTGGAGAAATAAGCGTCTTTCTCAGGTTAATACGTACATTTTAATGATAGGTTTCAGTTTATATCTAATTTCATCAATAATAAGACCCTTAATACAATCCATTATCGGAATATCATCTCTTTTCGTTATTATCGCAGAATTAACAGATCTAATCATTTTTATCGTAATCTTTTTTGGTTTTTATAAAAGATCAAATTTGTTGAGAAAAAACTAATTTATTATATTTTTATTAAATCTTTGAGCTAATACTCCAATTCTTTCTTTTTTTCTTTAAGCTCGAGTATATCATTTTAATTACATCATAAAGTTAGTTATATATTTGGTCATGTATTCTAAACATCAGCTCTATTGTTAGGTGTAGAAAAAAAGGAAAAAATGTGGAATTTAAATACAAAATTTATGAGTGACTAATAACTTTGATCACTTTTTTTCCTACACTGAGAGATTTGAGAAGTAAAAGATGACTTTTATCTTACACCTGTTTCTTAACTTGCTTCTTTTTCTTTCTCTCTTTTATGTTTACAGGCATTAAATTCTGTAATTCTTTAAATAAAGTTGATATTATTTGTAATCGACAGGATGATGTTCTAAATAACTATAACAATATCAGTGCCTCTCCTGTCTGTTATTTATGCTCAAAGAGCCCAAAATCCCTTAAAAGGATAAGTTTAAAAAGGAGAATTTTCATTAAAGAATAAATAATCTTGAATTCTCATAGAGATTATTAGATACATGGGTTGGGATTGTCATTTACATACAAACTAGCCAAAGATTTAGATAAAGAATGCTAGAACAACTTTATAATCGTCTGAAACCGCAAGAAGAGAAGATATTCTCTTGGTATAAAAGCAAAGTGAAATCATTAGAAGAAAGTAGCATTCCTCTCCCCATATTTTCTTCTTTTGATGTTAGAGATAGTGGATACAAAGCGTCGATCGTTGATTCTAATATATTTCCTGCAGGTTTCAATAATCTTGACTTAGATTCTCGGCAACTAGCTTCAACAAAATTATTAACATATTTATCTTCAATATCTCCTAATAGAAATATCCTAATTATTCCAGAAAATCATACAAGAAATGTATATTATTTTGAACATATCAAGGTTTTATTGCAAGTTTTAAATTCAGCCGGATTCAATACCAATATTGGTTATATTGAAGAAGAAAATAACCCCCTCCCTTTTGCGGGTTTAGAAAATACTGTAGAAAAGATTAAATTTGAAAAAATCTTCATAAATAATGGGAAAGTGTGCACAAAATCATTTAATGATGGGATAATAATATTAAATAACGATCTTTCAGTAGCACTGCCTAAAATTTTAGAAGACACTTGTCAACCTATTTTACCTTCTATATATTTAGGTTGGTATAATAGGAAAAAAAGTACCCACTTTCAATATTTTAATAAACTGATCACTGAATTAGCTATTTTTACTTCATTTGATCCATGGCTATTAGGGGCGTATTATACCAGTGTTGATAATATTAATTTTAAAGAAAAAGATTCACTAAATATTATTGCAGATGCTGTTGATTTGATTATAGATAGAATATCTCTGAAATATGAGAAGTATGATATTCGTGACGACCCGCTAGTTTTTGTTAAAAACAATTCAGGTACTTATGGGTTAGGAATTGTTAGTGTTTCTTCAGGAGAAGATGTTAAAAATCTCAATTCAAAAAATCGAAAAAAGATGATTTTTGGAAAAGGAAGAACTCGAATCGATAGCGTGTTAATCCAAGAAGGAATTTATACCAACTACTTAGAAAATTGTAGCCCTGCTGAACCTGTAATTTATAATGTTGGTGGAGAAGCAGTAGGAGGATTTATGCGAGTCAACATTTTACAAACAGCAAATAAAAATCTGAATACAAGGGGAATGTCATTCAAGAAAATTGTTGAAAATAAGCAGACTCAACCAATAATCCATAAGAATGGAAAATTCTCCTTATATTCATTACTCACAATGATAGCGGATTTAGCTATTGCTTATGAACATAAACAAAATCTTGTTAATTAATGTTTATTATGAAATGGTTATTTATTATTGATCCAATTGAAAGTCTGAATTATAACACAGATTCAACATATGCAATAATGAAAGAAGCATATCGTCAGGGAATAGAGGTATTTTTCTGCTGTACTCAAGATATTTTCTTTAAGGAAGGAATCAAATGCGTCTCGAAATCATTTTCCTTTAGCGATGAAAATTATAAAGTTGGTTCTAGTAAGATATCAAAATTGGATTTATTTGATATTATTTTCATGAGAAAAGACCCTCCTTATGACATGACATTCCACTATTGTACAGAACTACTCTCCTTAGCAAAAACTCTAGTTGTTAATTCACCTCAAGCATTACGAGATTTTAATGAAAAATTAATTATTCTTCCGTTTACAGAATTTATTCCCGAAACTGTAGTTACCTCAGAAAAATCTCAATTTGAGTCTTTTTTAAAAAAACATAATGATGGTTTTATCCTTAAATCATTAGCTTCCTACCAAGGGCGTTCAGTTGTTTGGATTAAAAAAGATGATGAAAATTCCGCGAACATACTAAAAAATTATACAGATAATTATACAAAACCTGTAATGATTCAAGAATATTTACCCGAAGTCAGCATTGGAGATAAAAGAATCTTAGTATTAGGAGGAAAGATAATCGGAGCCGTTTTACGAGAACCAAAAGACAATAATTACTTAGCTAATTTAGGACAAGGAGGAATAGCGAGGAAAACGAATATAACGGAGCGTGAAAATGAGATGGTTGAAAATATATCAAATTTTCTTATTAAAAATGGTTTACATTTCATTGGATTAGATGTGATAGGGGATTACATTACTGAAATCAATATTACATGCCCAACTGGGGTTGTACACATTAATAACCTTAATAATATCGTTTTAGAGGAAAAGATTATTGACTACTTTCGTGGTTTAGTAGCTTCTCATACCGCTATATAAGAGTTTAAAAAGAAAGAAAAAAATGAGATACAACTTGAAAAGAGTTATAATCCATAAATGGGGTAGAATTTCTCTTCTATGTATTTCAAAAAATAGTCTGAATTCAAGTCTTCTCCAGTAACTCTCTTAATTAACTCATTTGCTCTATATATACTACCATATTGATGAATATTTTCTCTCAAATAGTTCAGTAAATTGGAAAATTCACCTTTTTTGTAATCATCATGCAAATTGGGCATTTTCTCTAATATTTTTGCGTATATCTGTGCTCCATATAGATTTCCAAGAAAATAAGTGGGGAAATACCCTAAGTTCCCACCACTCCAATGCACATCTTGCAAAACACCTTGTGCATCATTTGGAGGAACTATCCCTAATAATTCTTCAAATTTAGTATTCCATATCTCTGGTAATTCATTAACTTGAATTTTCCCTTCAATGAGATCTTTTTCTATTTCAAATCTTAAAATAATATGCAAACCATAAGTTACTTCATCCGCATTCACTCTAATGAAAGAGGGTTGAACAATATTGATAGCTCTATGAAATTCATTCAATGGATAATCTTTTAGATTTTCAGGAAAGTATTTTTGAAAAGTTGGATACCAATACATCCAAAATTCTTTGCTTCTTCCTACAATATTTTCCCACGTGCGAGATTGAGACTCATGAATTCCCATTGATGTACCAGTGCATAAAATCGTATCGTGAAGCTCTTTCTTAATACCCATCTCATAAATTGCATGACCATACTCATGAATCGTACTTGTAATGCAGTCTGGAAAGGGTTCCGATGTCCTCGTAGTGATCCTAACATCCTTTGATGCAAGAGAAGTTGTAAATGGATGAGTTACTTTATCTTGACGGCCATAACCAAAATCAAAATTCAATTTTTTAATAATTTTGTTACTTAATGCAAATTGTTTATCCTCATCATAATGCTTCTTAAAAATAGAATCATCAGGTTTATCTGAAGAAGAATTTAGCTTCTTAACAAAATCAATTAATTTTGGTTTAATTGGATTAAAGATATTGGCAATCCATACATAATTTACACCGGGTTCATATAAATCTATTAATGTAGAGTACAGATCATGATAAGTCTCAAGTTTTTCTGCTTTTTCCTTCTGTAATTCTACAGTTTTTTCTAAAATTTTTTCGAAGATCGAAAAATCGCTTTTTGCTCTGGCATCTCTCCAATCCTTCGCAGCTAATACCCTTGTTTCAGCAATTTCAATAACTAATTTTACGGGTAATTTTGTTTCTAGGTTATATTCTCTCGTGATTTCGCGTAACATCGCGCTATCGATTTCGTTAAGAGTAAGGTTTTCAGCTTCTTTTATTAATTTTCCTATTTTTTCGGATGTTATTCTTTGATGAATTAACTTACGTATTAATGATGCTTGTTTTGACCTACCTTCAACAGATTTATAATTCATCATGTTAACTTCCTGATCCCAATTCAAAAGAGATGAAATGTAATTTAATCTCATTATTTCGGCAAAAAATTCCTTAAGTTTTTCTATAGCATTCATTTTACTCATTTAAAATTTTTTAAATTCTTAAATTAATTATAATAATTTTGTAATTTAATATTCAATAGTTTTAAAAGAAGTGAGTTGTGAACTTTTGATGAACTCTACTACAATATTTTAGATATATATTTTAAATTATTTGTTCTTGTTTTATAAAAAAATCTGCTGCCATCCTAACATCGCTTAAAGAGATTGGTCTGTCTAAAGAATTTTTTAATTCGGTTATCAATCGTTCACATAATTGCATACTTAATGAGCTTCCTCCCTCAATTATTCTCTTTTGCAATTCTTTAGGAAAATCAATAACTTTAGGAGTTTCTATTTCTTTAACAATATCTTCATGAGGAGAAAATAATTCTATTGGCATTGTCGGTTTTAATTTTTTGGTACTAACTGGTTTAATAGGAGTTTTATCCTCCTTAAATATTTTAGGAACTTTAGGTTTTACAATAAGTTTAGAAGGCTTTTTCTGTATTATACGAGGTTTAACTGTTGGTTTACTATCTAGTTTCTGAAAAGATACCATACTTTGTATTGGTTTTGAAGTTGAAGCAGAAGGCTCTTTAATTGCATTGTTATTTTCTAAAGATTGGACTGTAGAACCAGGCAAAGGTAGTGGTTTTACAGAGATTTTTCGTGTAAATACCAGTGTTTTTGGTAGAGGAAATTCTTTTTTACTAATTCTTTCTCTTCTCTTTTCAGTTTGTTCCTTAATTTTTTCATTGAGATCAGATATTTTTTGTTCTAATGCTTTGGTATAAATAATATTATGATAAGACTGACTAACGCTTAATAATTCTTTATATTTAGCTAAGGCTTGAATTTTTTTGTTTTCCAGAACTAATGCATCTACATCTTTCACCAATTCTCCGAAATCACTAGGGAACTTCTTCTTTAATCTAAGTATATCCATAAGAAGTTGAGTTATTTTCACTTTTGCATCAGGAGCGTTTAATGAAAATTCTTCAAATTCGCCAATGTTTAAAATATTTTTGATTCTTTTAATCTCACTATCATCAACTAATTCTCTCTTATTTCCAATTACTAATAAATTGGAATATTTTCCCTCTAATTTCTGAAGGTTTAAAAAATTATTCACAATTTTCACATGGTAATTAGCCAGGTTAAAGAGGACTATAACTAAATCGGAACCATTAATAAATTTTGACCATAATAAAGAAAAATTGTCTCTTAATTGAAAATCCCAGAGATCAAAACTAACACCACCAATCTTAAATTGTGAGATTCTAGCAAAATCCGTGAGTAATTTTTCATTATCGGTTTTTAACAGATTATAAAGTGTAGTCTTTCCTGTATTTGTGGGACCAATTATCGAAATTTTTGAGTGCAAATCTTTCTGAAGTTGTACTAAAAATTTTAAGAATTCAGATTTATTAGAACTCGGTTCTTTTATATCATGAGGATTTGGAAATAATTCTTCCAATTTCTTAATTGTTTTCAATATGAGACTCTCAACATATTGAAGAGAATCACAAATATCGGTTACAAAAACATAGTATACGCTTTTTGAAGATCGATGAAAAATTTGATAATTTGAGATGTGATTAATGATGGTCTTTCCAGGAACGGGAAGATCAATATATTTTTGAATAATTCGTTTAACATTATCCAATTCGTCACTTCCAAGAGCTAATGCAAAATCTTTTACATAGACTAGTTCTTGTTTTTCAAATAAAATTATTTGTCTCAGCATACTCTGTTATACCTAATAGATTTTATGGGAACAGTATCTTTTTATGATGAAAGAAGAAATACTTACTAATAATTCTTTATAATTTATTGTATTCAAATATTTAGTATAGAAAAATCATAAAGAATATTAGACTTTAATGTTTATTGATTTCATAAGCTAACCACTAAAATCTGAAAATACGCAATACTATAAGATGCCCCTATTACCCGAGCATATCGTAAAATTCTTAGAAAGAGAATCAGAACCTAAGTTTAAATCTGAATTACTAGGTTTTTTGATTCAGAGGTTGGATGAACTCTGTTTCAAAGAATGTCAGATTGATAGAATAGCATGTACATTGCAGCCTAAATGTTCGAGAAGGTTTCTCCTAAAACTTAGAATTAAAAACAATCTTCCAATAGATGATTTACCAAAATTCTGTTATAAAGTACAGAAAGGAGTCATAGAAAGGGATTATAGAAATAAGACGGTAGTTTATAAGCCCTACGATTCTTACCTTTTCTTAGTTGATTTTGTAGACATTTTTTTTCATGGAGATTTTAGAAAATTAAATAAATATATATCTTTTAAGAAGTGGGACGAAGCTTTTGAGATTTTCGAAGATAGGATTAATAACCGCGATGAGCATTTCGATTATCTTTTGATTGGTAATCATCTTATTTTTAAATTTGGGGATCGTATTCATGTCATTTTTATTAATGAAAAGTATGTGCTCTGCAACGCTAATCGCGAGAATATCCCTAACGTAGAACTCTTATCTGGCTTGTGTCAACTTTATTCCACTCTATATTTTCCTGAAGTAAAAATAAACTTATTACCTTCAAAATATGCAGAAATTATAGTTAAAGTTCCATATGATGTGTTAGCAAAAATAAAACGAGATCCTTTAGCTTCTATAGATTCTAAAGCAGATAAATATTTTTGGGATGTATTTTGGGAAGATCTAGAAGGACTCACACAATTCTGTGAAGAACTCCATTTACAGATGGATCCAGATCAGAATTTAGAAATAACTTTACTCATAAGTAATAAATCTAAAAATTTTTCAAGTAATAAAAAACGTATGCCTCTGAGATTCAGGGACCTAAGATTAATTTTGAATTTTATCACACGTATATATAATGATTATTATGTTGTGTGGTTAGAATAATATAAAAAATAAAGAAATTTGTGAGATAAATGAACGACGTTGAAAGAGATCCAGTAGAAATTAATAATATTAAAGATTTTGTAAAAGACGGAAGAATTGATGATGCTGTTAAAATAATCGCACTTTATCTTGGTGATTCAACAGAAAACGATTATATAAATAGATTGGAAAATATTCTTGAAACACTTCTTTCTCTTCACGGTGGAAGAACTGTTTTAAGATTCTTGATTGAACACTTGATAATTGATATTCCCTCTCTATTAGAAAATCTTTCAAAGAGAGATTCTCTTTTACGATATACATTTTTACTTCTATTGAAAACAATTTGTGAAAATGAATGTGATTTATTTCTCCCGTATAGTGAAGATTTATTAACATCTGATGACCCTAATGTTAGGGAGGCAGATTTACAATTAATAATATATATGGCAGGAGGAGAAACTCTAATTGATGATGAATCATTAATTAAATCAATAGTATTAAAACTTTCAGATGAAAAAGATTTTGTTATTGAAAAAGCGATTCAGGCTTTAAAAAAAATAGGAGAAGAATCACCCACAATTGTAACAAAAATCTTAACTGATTATGCTAAAGAGTTATCTAAAATTCCAAAAAATGAAGAGTTAAAAAAAAATCTTGATTTAATTTTGAAATCAATTGTTACTGTCGAGAAAATTGAAGAAATTTTTGAAGCATCTGGAGAGAAAAAAGAAGAAGATTTAGAAAAGGAAGAATCGGAAATAACCGATAAAGAAATTGAATTAAAAAAGAAGAAATTGGAAATTAAAAAGAAAAAGCTAGAGCTAGAGGAGAAAGCAAAAGAGTTGGAGGAAAAAGTTATTCAAGAAAAAGAAAAAGGATTGAAACTGAAGGAAGAATTGCTTGAAAAGGAAAGTCACATATCTGAAGAACCTATAAATATTAAGGCGATTCCTAGAGAAAAGTTACAAAAAAAGTTAATTAAAGAAGAATCAAAAATTTTAGATAAAGAAATCGAATTAAGGAAAAAAGATTTAGTAATTAAAAAGAAAAAACTGGAAATCGAGGAGAAAGAAAAGGAGCTTGAAGAAAAAGAAATTATAGAAAAAGAAAGGGCATTGAAAATTAAAGAAGAATTATTAGAAAAGGAGACAGAATTATCCCAAGTTGAATTAGAAATGAAACAAAAGATGATTCAAGAAAAACAACAAAAGATTTTAGAACAGGAAGCAAAAAGAATTGAAGAAAGACTAAAAGAATTTAATAAACGTGAACAGGAAAAAGATGAAGGCTAATTAGGGAAACTCAAACTTTTTAACATTAATAACAGAAATAAGTATCTTCATTCCTTCTTATCATCCTCTTCATCATCGAACTCAATACTGGATTGGGGTTTATTCTCACTAATAGGAGTAGAGTGTAATCTCCTTACCAATTTTCGAATTTCTTCTATCTTCATGCTCTCGGGAGGTAAGTTTACTTGAATTTTCTTAGCAAGGTCATAAGCAAACTCGATATACTTAAGATCTTCTAAAAATTCGATAATTTGAATTTTATAATCCACATCCCCTACTCCTTCGGCATATTCCATGAGTTTTTCTTTAAGTAAAATATCAATTTTATCGGATCTCTCTACATATCTAACTTTTTTAACCAATTCTTTAAAACTGTTCATAATATTATACATTTCAGATTTAGCATAGCTATCAATGTTTTTTAAAACATAAAAAATATATAACTCTGCTTTTTCCCATCTTTTGAATTTTAAGCTCGCTTCAACTAAGGTTAATAGAGCTTGTTCATAAAGGAATTTACTTTTAATATTTGGAATTATTTTCTCAAAAATCCAGTCGAGTAAATTGGGTTGATTAAACTTTTCTATTACATCTATCAAAAATTTCTCTACAGTAAAATACAATTTAGCATTTTCTGTTTTTGTCGCTGAAAGAAAAGAAATTAGAGCATACTTAACTCTTCCCATTGCATCCTCTAAGTTGGGAGGAGTTTCGGCGAATTTATAAAATGCAGACTCCAGAATAGGCTGAATTTTTTCTTTTGACGCGAAATCATATACAAAATATTCTCCCCAAGCAGGGTTTAATCCTGCAGATTTTTTTGACTTTGAAACAACCTTCTCCCTAGTCGATTTAGATACCTGTTGTTTTTTAGCTTTCATTTTTTCTGTAAGCTGATTAACTTGTTCGGACGATAAAAATTCTAATATTATTTTATCTTTTTCTTTAGGAACAACCAACCTGAAATATACATCAGTGTCATCCTCAAACAAAAGTTCTCTCAAATTTTTTGGAAATGTAATTCCTGTTTTTGTTTTCTTGACAATTTCTTCAAATAAAAAAGGTTGTTCATCGGTATTCTGATCTTCTTCCATACTAATTAAAAAGATTGGAGATTTTATATTTGTTTGTCTGAGTATTAGTTTTCAAATTAGAATGTAAGAATCTTAGAATTTAAAAACTTTCTTAGTTTAGTCAAATAAGAAAATGAAATACATAATTAAACTTACTATTACACTTACACCAAATATTGCAGCCGCTACAATAAGAGATTGATATATTTTTTCCTTTGTAAATCTTCTAACTTCAACATTAGAATTTGGCTTAGTTTTACTTACCATCATTTTGGTTAATTTCATAAACAATTTTTCTATATTCTTGCCTGAATCTAAGGAAATTTCTTCTGAATAATAAATGTTATTACTATTTTTAATGCGTCTAATTTGTTTTGATGAAGTTTCTCTATTTTTTTTTAATTCTAATTTATTTCCGACTAATAAAATAGGAGGTACTTCATCTAAATTGCTTTTTATCATATGAATCTTATCTACTATCCAGTCTAAAGTTTCGGTTTTGGTAATATCATATATTATTAACAATCCTTTAGAATCTTTAATATGAGTCCAAGCAAACTCTTCCCAGTTAGAAATTTTCATAATAGACTCATAGGGAAAAATCCAAAATTTGAGTTTTGCACTGTCTTCTACTGAATACGGAGCGTTATCAATATCTACCATTATTTTAAATTCCTCCTTAGAAGAAGATATTCGATTCAAAAATTTACTGGTTAATTCTTCTTTGCTTATTCCTTTGCTCGCTATAATACAGACTTTATAAATTTCCGGATAACTCATTTTTTCTCAAATATTCTACAAATAAGTATATTATATCTTATAATCAATAATAAAATATGACTTCTCAATATTTAAAACTTATCCTGTTATATTCACAAGTTCCACTCCACGATGCTGATAATTTTTGTCGATAAAGCAGAGAATAGCATGCCCTTTATGATTATACACTATAGGGACGGGGTAGGATTCTGCGTTTTCTATAAAACTTCTTTTAACAAATAACGGAAGAACAGTTTTACAAACTCTACATTCTACCTGAATCCTTTTGACCAAATCCAGGTCTCCAAAATTTTTAATTATATCACTAATAATTTCCTTAAAACCATTGAAAATGTTCGGAGAAAAATTCCCATATGATAAAATTACTTCAATATCAAATGTTTCATTAAACTTTAAATCTACATGCTCTAATAAAGCTTCCAATAACTGGAATTGAATTTGAGGACTAGCTCCTACTGTATATAAAAGGTTATGTTTTTGAATATACACGATTTTCATATTACCCTTATCTTTATGAAAAAAAATGTCACTCACCGCATTTTCCTTCACAATATTTAAATCTAAGTCGAATCTTCTATATGAATTTGGAGGTTTCCATTCAAATAATGTAAACTCTTTATTACTTATATTTACAAATTCCAGGAATTCTCCGATTTTTTTATATACGGTCATTAAATTAAATCCATTCTACAATTATTTTTTATACCTATAGAATTTCCTAATTGTTAATATTATTATGTAAAAGCAAAATTCTTTCTTAACTATTTAAAGGTGCTTCTGGTATTTATATCTTAATTGATTATTGATCAATATGAGTTTCGCAGCTGTTAATGGAGTTATAATTTGTTATGAATCCTATGGTGATGGATATCCAGTAATATTTCTTCATGGGTTTGGTTCTAAAAAAGAAGTTTGGAAACCTCAGATTGAGGATTTTAGCAAGAAATTTAGACCGATTATTATAGATATGAGAGGAACGGGGAGATCAGAAAGACCTGATTATTCATACACAATGAATGATGTCCTATATGATATTAAAGATTTAATGGATGAATTGCAAATAAAATCAGCCCACCTCATTGGTAGGTCTTTTGGCGGAATGATAGCCCAAAACTTTGTGTTGAAATTTCCTGATTATGTGAAAAAGCTTGTGCTAATAGCAACTTATGCCAAAGCTGAGGAAGAACATGTTAAGTTAATAGTTGCCAATCGAATAAAAGGATTAGAATTGTTAAAAACAGATCCTACTCAAGCATTCTTAAGTAGTGCTAGAGTTCTATATCATCAAAGCTTTCAACGTGAAATGAAGAAAAATCCTAAAAAAAAATTCTATAACTCTTTTTCCATGGAAGATTTGATTAAAGAAAGTACAATTTATCCTTCGAGACCTCAGGATATTATAAATCAAGGAAATGTAATGAAGGAACATAACACATTAGATCGATTAAGTGAGATAAAGCATGAAACTTTATTGCTTGGAGCCTCTCATGATAGGCTTATTCCTAAAACATCCATGATTGAATTACATAAACAAATTCCTAATAGTACTTTAGAGTTTGTTGAAAAAGCAGGTCATTTTATGACATTATCAAAAGCCCCAGAAATCAATAAATTAATTTTAGATTTCTTAGTAAATGAGTCTCAAAATTAATTTTATATAATTTATATAAGGATTGATCCCTAATTTTATGTAAACATAGCGTTTTGATTAATTCTAATTAATTATTTCAAATGAAAATTAAATCAAAATTATAAAATTAAGGAGAAAAACATAAGAAATGATATATGTAGAAGAAACTCTAAATATTAATCCTGCGACTCAAGAAACACGTGATTCTTTTATCCAAGTTGCTCAAGAATTATTGATTCCAGCATGCGAACGTCTAGGATCACGCTTGGTAGCTGCTTGGTATGGTAATTTTGAATGGTTTAGCCAAATAATTCACGTTTTTGAATTTGAAGATATAGATTCTTTAAAGAATTTTCGTAAAAAGACAAGTCAAGATAAAGATTGGGGTGAATACACAGCCCAACTTGAAGTTTTTGCTCCAGAACGCCGTACACGATTATTGGAACCAATAGGTGCTGTACAACCTAAAAAATTACATGAAGCAATTGAGGAGAGCCAGAAATCACCACTAAAAGTGTATAGTATGGCAATTCTCGAGGTAGCTCCCAATCAAATGTCTGACTTCATTAAAGCAGTGGAGATGGGATCAAAAATTCTTCCGATTATTGCTAGTTGGCGCCCAATTGGGGGAAATCCTAATCAAGTTATTGATTTATGGAAGGGAGATGTATTATGGAGTGCTAAAGCATGGGCATACCAACCTGCTATAGAAGCTCAAAAAGAAATGATGCGAAATCTGCGAATCCAAGCGCCCAAAGAACGCATAGTGCCAATATATGCATTACCTTATTCACCACTAAAATAACATTTTTGATATACAATTTTTTAAAAATAAACTAAACATCTAATTATTAAGTCTTTTCATTCTATTTAATCGCCAGGAAAAAGGTTAGGAAAATATTTTTATCGTAGATTATTTGCTTGTACTGAAATTAAAAGATTAATAGAGGTTACCGTTAATTTGAATGAAGAAAAGTGTGATAGAGAACTGAGTTCTTATCAAGAAACTCAGATTGCTGAAGAATATAAGCATTTGTCTTTTACTGTGGTATTAATAAGGCCAGAAAATGCAAGCAATATTGGTTCGATTGCTCGACTTATAGAAAATTTTAATTTTAAAAAACTAGTGGTCTTTAATCCACTTGAAAGTAGAGAGAATATTTCAAGTTATAAAACCAAAGGTTTTGCGATGCATGGAAAAGATATTTTAAAGAATGCTTTGATTATAGAAATAGATGATCAAGTTAATCATATCACAGAATTAAGAAATTTTCTTCAAAAATTTGATTTAATTATAGCAACCACTGCAAAAGGAAGAAGAGATTCTAACATAAGAAGGTTGGCAATATTTCCTGAAGATTTTTCAATACCAAGCTCAGTTAATCCCCTAAATATAGCTGTTTTATTTGGTAAGGAATCTCGAGGATTAACTAATAAAGAAATAAGCCTTGCTGATATAATTTTACGGATACCCACGGGAGAGAGTTATCCTTCGTTGAATCTATCTCATGCTTGTGGAATAATATTATATGAAATATTCAAAAAAATAAATATAGTGAATATTGGGCAAGGTAAGCATCCTGTGTTACTAGCTGATAGAAAGGATCGTCAAATACTTCTGAAAATAATTCAAAATATTATTGTTAAATTGAAAATAAGAGCTTATAAGAAAGAAAACCTAAAATTTGCTTTTAGAAACATTTTTGAGAGGGTTTTCATGTCAAAAAAAGAATTGAGTCTCATGACAGGACTTTTTTCAAAAGTTAATAATATATTAGAAAGCATCGATCTCTATGAAGAATAAGAGAGAATCTTAAAAATAGATATTTAGAATAGATATTTGTGCTGTAGTTTTACATATTGATTATATGTAATGAACTCTTTTTCTATAAGCTCATGAACAATTTCAAATAACTGTCGAAAAAGCTCTTCAGGAAATGCTTTCTGTTCAAATATTATCTCATGAACTATTCCTTCTGTAAGAATTTGAGAATCAATAGGTTTATTATATAGGAGAAAATTCATCATGAGCTTTTCTGTTTTTTGTTTAACTACATTTCGAACAACGTTTAAACATATATCTCGCTCAGGATCAATGAAATAAGGAAAATTCTTATCGTCCAAGATTTTTATATAGCTTAGACTCTCTGTTAATCTTTCAACGCAATAATCTAATGAACTAATGAGAAGCCCAAATTTCTTACAAAAATCTTTTTTAGATTCATGAACTGGAAACGCAAATGGGTGTCTGGAGATTATATAATAAGCTGAGATGAAAAATTTAAATACATTATGAGGGATTTTACCATTACTTCTTAAATATTTATAGACCAGTGAAATAGAATCCAATAGTAAATCAGGATTTATATCAAATTGTTGTAAAAATTCTTGACCATCTTTTATTAAATCAATAGTAATACGTTCTTTAGTATTGATTACTTCATAATTAGGAGTATAAAGTTCTAACATTTAACACACACTTTTTATACTTTATTTTTAAGGTGAATAATACCGCGATAATATTTCGATATTATTAAGATATTATTAATTATCTTCATATATAAATGTGATGCAGTGCAGATGCAGTACATAATATGCGAAGATTTATATATGGATCAGACCATATGAAAATTAGTAAAAATTTTTGTCGAAGGTTTAGGAAAAATTGTCTTCTAAAAATGAATCTGAAGCTGAAAAAGAAAGAAAGAAGCCAAAATTGCCAAGAGTTACAGTTAGTTTGGATTTTTTTGATGATCTTCTTGTTAGTAAATTAGTCGGTTATGAAGGACAAAGTAAATCAGAAGTTCTCCGCCACATTCTAAAGAAGTGGATTGGTGAAAATACTGATGTAATCCAAAACACGTATGGTATTAAATTCTCGGAAATTAGAAGAGAGCTTCAAATGAAAATCATGATTAAAGCTGAAGAGAAAGTTATAGAAAATTTATTAAAAATGTTCAAAAGAATTAAGAGATTTGAAACCGAAAAGCTTGCAGATAGACTACATATCCCTTCAGATTCAATAATTGACATTATTAACGAATATGGCGATGAACTAGAGGAGAAAGGGCTAAACCTTGAAATTGATGGAGATTTTGTGATAAAAATCAATTAATGGATAAAGAGAAAAGGTAAATGAGCTCGGGAAAATCAGAAAATAGGTTCCATGAAATATTAGAAATATCTTATCCAAATTACCTTGAAAAAGAAACTGGTATCTCAAAAGCTATTATACCATTTTCTAAAATGTTCCAGTCTCATAAACCAACAGATGTATATTGTGGAAAAGAAAAAATTCCATTTAGGGAAAGGGATCCTGAATACAAAGTGATCTTGCGACAGGAATTTTCAGATTTATTTAGATAAGAATCTCAAGTTCTTAGAGTAAGATTAAATCGTAAAATTTATCTTCTAATTTTTAATATTTTATAAATTTGGCTTAATAAAATAGTTTTTAATGATTTAAAATTCAAAACCTCTATTTTTCGAATGAAACAATTAAAAATCCTATGGTATGCTTGAATAAACTCTAGAGTTTTCGTCAAAACTAATTTTGGAAATCTAATTAATTCAATAATTTACCATATTTCTTCATATGCTAAAATAGAGCTCTAGTGATATAAGGATAATTGTATATAATTGATATCAAAAAAATCGAATTTCTCTAAAACTCCCCAATTATAACATTTTGAGGTAAGCTGTCATGAAAAAAGAAAGGAAATGGTTAATTCCCAATGAGGAAATGAATGGAAAGAGACCAAAGGAATATTATCAAGAAGTTTTTAAGTATGTTGTAAGGGAATTTAACAAAAACAATAAAAAAAATGATATTTTGTAACCTAATCATGATCTTTAAAGATATTCACAAAATTACCTCCGTAAATTCTTCAGAATTAAGTTTTGACATATCACGTGCAGTAGTTCCGTTTTCAGAAATAATTAAAAGCGGTAAATCTTCCGATATATATTCTGGAGTAGAAGATATACCATTTCAAGAACGAGAACATGAATACAAACGGATTTTTAAACATGAATTTGTAATCGCTTAAAAAAATTATTGGTATTAACAGTTCACAACAATTCTTCGAGAAATCTTTCATAAAGAAAAGAAAAAAGGATAACCAATTCATTTCTTCTACTTACTTTTATTTGACAATAATGTCTTATCCCATTTTTCATTGGAGAAAGTTGAAGATTGACGCTTTTTATTTATAAATCTTTTGTTTTCTAAGTGCTTTTATATCTGAAATTTATTAGCAGAATAATAAGCAAATTAAAGTGTTAGTTGTTCACTTTTAGATGATCATAAAATGGCTGTAGATAATATTTATAAAATTGTTCAAGAAATTTTTGAAACATCAGAACTGCCTACTAAGCATGAAGTATCAAAAGCATTTATTCCGTTTTCACGTATATCTACTAATATGGAAATTGTGTACATCTATAAAGGATATGAAAAAATACCATTTAGAGAACGACATCCTGAATATCAGCTTATTTTTTGTGATGAATTTATGAATTTAGGAGCGGTTTAATTTAAAATAGAAAATTTTTCTGAGATTAGGACAGAAAAAACAGACTCTTTTTATATTTTTATTTGGATCTATCATAAAATCACTTGATTTCATGTTAGATTCACAAGAAATTGAAAGACAAGTCGAAGATTTATTAATGAACATTTTCAAACCAGAAAAAGCATCAAATAAAAGAACGATTCAAAAAAAGAAATTCAAGTTACTCTCTAAGCTCATAGCAGATTTATTTAACTGTAAAAATTCGAGAGAATGCTTCATAAATATCTCCAGCTTAATTATTTTAATTTTAAACATCTACAATGAAAAATTCCCGGTTGATATTTATTCACTTAATACAGATGACTCTCTGAAAACCAACTCCAAATATAAGAATATATTGAAAGAAGAAGTTCAAATAGATTAAAATTTGTTCTGGAAAAAAAGTATTTAGGGATTATTCATTATGAACAAACTTTTTTTTCGTTTTAGACAGTTATGGATTGTTATTTTCATTAAAAAAACAAAAAAAATCACTCTAGTAAAATATAAATATAACAATAACGAACTTCCTATATAAGATTATAATGTAACCAGTAAAAATTTGAGTTATGAGTAAAGTAATAAGGCTTAAAACGAAAATTCTTTTAGAAGGGTTATTATTTCCAGAATGTCCACGATGGCACGAAGGAAAGCTTTGGTTTTCTGATGCAGACATAAAAAAGGTATTGACAATCGACCTCAATGGGAATCAAGAAACGATAATAGAAATGCAGAATTCTCCTTCGGGTTTAGGATGGACACCAGATAATAAATTGCTGGTAGTTTCAATGCAAGATTATCGCTTACTTAGATTAGATAATGAAGAATTGACAGAAGTCGCTGATTTAAGTAGTTTTGCGACATACTCTTGTAACGATATGGTGGTTGATAAACAAGGTCGAGCGTACATTGGTTACTTTGGTTTCGATTGGGCAAATAAAGCCCCAGTTGTACCCGCAGAAGTTATACTTGTCACGCCAGATGGTAAAGCTAGAGTCGTTGCTGAAAATATGATTTTTCCAAACGGATCAGTTATAACTCCGGATGACCGAACGCTCATTGTTGCAGAAACTTTTGCAGCTCGTCTTACAGCGTTTACTATTCAAGAGGATGGATCACTTTCTGAACGTAGAGTCTGGGCAAAGCTTAGGTCAGGTGCTCCTGATGGGATATGTTTAGATGAAGAAGGAGCAATTTGGATGGCCGCACCCGGAATCGGGAAAGTGCTAAGAGTTTTTGAAGGTGGTAGAGTTTCTCATAAAGTTAAAGTTTCTACTCAAGCTTATGCATGTATGCTAGGTGGCCCAAACCGAACTACGCTTTACGTAACTACCTCAACACACGATAGATTAAATGGAAAGATTGAAGCTGTTGAGGTGGATGTACCTGGCGCTGGACTTCCTTAACATTAAATAATTATTAAAAAACAGGTTTGAAGTTAGAAAGAAAATCCATATTTCAATCATCGCTTTAGTTTATTAATCACTAAATTTGTCGGGACTTTGAATATAAATCAGTTAAGATCAAATAATGGTATTATTAAAGAAATCGATGTGAGATAAAAAGTGAGTATAGGAATATTAAATAATAAAGTGCAGGAAATTGAACCAGAGGTGGAGATTTCTGAAAAAAATCTTAATATTTCGAACCTATCTATCCCCTTTTCTATAGTGTTTAAAAGAAATCTCTCTCCAGACATATATAACGGAGAGGAAAATATTGCTTTTAATGATAAAGACATTGAATTTAAAGAGATTTTAATAAATGAGTTTTCAATGCATCAATAAAAAAGTAAAAAATCATTATCTTTTTTTAGTTTTTAAATTGTAATTGTACCTTCAATACTCCAAACTAAATGTATAAATATCACCTTAAGATAATTTAATTTTATACAAATAATTAAAAACTAAATTTGAGATACCATGGAAAAATTAGATAAAGTATTTGAGAGATTTCATGCGAGTTATTTCGCGTTTTTAGGAATTGTTGTATTTCTTATAGGAATAGTCCCTGCAATGGTGGCTCATAGTGATTTTAGCTTAACAACTACCTATATTAGTGATTTAGCTGTACCAGGATGGAATGATGTTGCGATATTCTTCAGTGTCTGTTGGTTTATTACTGGAGTTTGTATGATTCTATTTATATTTGGATTTACACAATATTTACACGAGAAAGATACGGGGAGTGCACATACTAGAGGTATAGGAATTGCTTGTATATTAGGTATAGTTTCAGCTATAGGTATCTTACTATTAGCTATGTTCAACACTAGAGATGCTGATGTTATGCACGATATAGCACAATATGTCTTCTTCTTTCCTGGAATTTTATACTTACTTGGCTATGCTGTTCTTGAGAAAGATCTTTCCGGTTTTCCTCTGTGGCAAGTTATTGTAAACATTGTAGCAGCATTTTTCTTTATAATATACTTAATTCTATTAATTATCAATAGGGTTGATCCTACACTCTTACTCGAAGCTAAAGCTGTTGCTGAATGGCTCTTTCTCTTTGCCAACTTATTCTGGTTTGTAGAAAATGGAATTTTTATACTGAAGTTTTAAAAATTTAGCTTTTTCTTATTTTTTTCCTAATATTGTTTTATAGATACTGTTTTAGTTGGAAAGATAAATACATTTTGGCACATCGGACAAGCGTTATATTTCATCAGCCAAGATGTTACACAAACAGGATGATACATACTTCCACAGAATGAACATTTTATTGCCTTAGTTGGTTCACTTATAATTTTTTCATGACAGATGGTACACGATTTTCTTGTTTTCGACTTGTGTAATTTTCTGCCGCAGAAACTGCAGAAATTTAACTTATCAATATTTAATTTTGGTAGTTTCCTACCACAATAGGAGCAAAAATTATAAAATTTCTCAGGCAATAATAGTCACTTCTCTTTTTCTCTTCCTTTTAATTGATAAAAAGAGTTTAGATAATAAAGTGTTCTTTAGACCAATTTTTAACCAAGACATGAATTAGAGATATTCATTTTATACTCTTGAGAAAAGAGTTTTAGGAATAAGAAAACAATTATTTATTTTTATCTATAAAATCCTTAAGGGGTATAGTATATTCATTCTTAAAGGAAAAGATATTATTATGTCCTGCACCTTCTATTAACACTAATTTTTTCTCAACCCCTTCAAATACATTGTCATAAATTAATTTTCCTTCATCACAAGGAATAATCCAGTCTTGAGTACCATGAATAATCAAAATTGGTTTCTTTATTTTTCTGATTCTGGTATCATTAGAATATTCACTTAATGTTTCCGGCGTTATGCCTGATCCACTGACTCTAAATAATCTAGTCATTAAATTATAAATACTAGCAAATCCGCTTTCAAATATTATCCCTTTTAAACTCTCAGGGTTGTGTGCTCCAATTTCAGCGGCACATACACTTCCTAGAGAACGTCCTAATACAAAAAGAGAATCTGGTAAATTATTTTCAATTAACCATTTATAAAATTCATTATAAATTGGGAGAGCATCTATAATTAAACTGCTATAAAATGGTTCTCCAGAACTGAAACCATACCCTCGAAAATCTACCACCGCTAAATTTACGCCACAGTCAAAGAAAAATTCCATAAAATATTGATAATCTGCTGCAATTTCTCCATTTCCATGAAACATTAAAATAGTTGGAAGATTTAAATCATTCACATAGAAGAATCCCCCTATAGTTATATCCTTATTAATTTGGAATTGTAATATTCTAACATTTGAATCTATAATACTTGGGATAGGACTCTTACGGGGGTAAAATACAATATTAGATACTGTTGGATTATCGATAAATGGTTTTTTTACCATATTTTAAAACCTCTTATTCTATTTTAAATCAATTGCTCGGATGCTTTAAATATTTGTTAAAAAAATCTTTGACAAAAATAGAAAGTTTTAAAATAAATGCTATTAAAATAATTTACTATCTTGAAATCTAATTTACAAAACATAATTAAACACAAGAGGTATAATTCATATGATTTTTATGGTAACTATTTGGTATCCTTCTGATAAAGTTAAACGTGTTGCTGATATGTTCGTAAAAGCTTCTAAAGAACCCCTCCCGGATTATATAAAAAGAGTGCAGATTTATATGACATCTGACGGTCCAAAAGGGATGAAATCTTACCAGGTTTATATGAGTGAAAAGGGAAAGGGTGATGAAGCACTTTTCTACATTAATAAAACACTTGTTCCTTTCATGGAAATAGAAGGATACGAATGGAAAATTGAAAATTTGATGGGAGTTAAGGATTCATTTAAGCTATTAGGTTAATTAGAAGAAGCAGGATTAGAAATTAATGATTTTTATTTTTTTTTCTTTATTCTTGTTAAATTCAAGTAAATTTTGTAATTTTTTGATAAGAAAGATCAAATCTTTCTAATTGAAATCTAATTTTAAACTAAAAATATAAAGAAGTAGTAAAATTCGAATAATATTTATGTAATTCTATGTCTCCTATAAGAGATTAGGATAAAACCAATAACTCCTATAAATACTACTAAGAAGTAATTTAATGAAAAGGGAATCGTAGGGTCTGATGATCCATTTGAACCACTAGTATCAGGACAGGACTCGTAACCAGAAGAAGCCCAGTCTGTAAATCCCCCAAGCATATTATATACCTTAGTAAAATTATTATCTACAAGAGTTTGGCTTGCGGTAGCACTTCTGGATCCTGCTTTACAGTAAACGAGAATCTCAGTATTATTGTAAGACGCAATTTCACTTATTCTTGATTCTAATACATCTACCGGAATTAATGTAGCATTACAAATATGACCATCATCATACTCCCATTGATTTCTAACATCTAAAATAAGTAGATCAGGGTATAACGTGTTATTGTTAATCATACCATAGGCATCACTAACAGGAATACTTGTATATGTTTGAGCTTTAACAGAGATCACTGGAATTTGGATAAAAGATGATACTAGAAAAATTACAACAGAAAAAATTAATAGTCTTTTTGGTTTAAACAATTTTTGATTAATTTTTGATTTCATCTTTTAAGCCTTTGTAATTATTATTATTTGCTTCAATACTTACATCATAGCATATGTAAGATAGACTTTATTAAATTTCCTCTTTAATAAAATAAGTTTTTAGATGTAATTATTTGGTTTCAATTAATGAATAAAATATTCCAAATTGTATTGTCAGGTTCTCAGCATTCAAACTGGTAAATCTAAGTTATTTGGCTTTTCCTTGACTTGCTACTGCTTCAATTGCTTTTTCAAGTTTTTCAGCATCACCTAAATAATGATGTGAAATTGGTTTCAAGTCTTCATCTAGTTCATATATTAAGGGTATGCCAGTAGGGATATTTAACTTTATAATTTCATCATCAGGAACGTTATCTAAGTATTTAACCAAAGCTCTTAAACTATTACCATGAGCAGAGATCAGAACTTTTTGGCCTGATTTAATAGAGGGAACAATAATTTCATTCCAATATGGAAGCACCCTAGCAACAGTATCTTTCAAGCATTCACTTAAAGGAAGTTCTGCCGCTGTTAAGGTTTTGTATTTGTCTTCATTTCCGGGATATCGTGGATCACTTGTTTTAAGAGTAGGGGGGGGCACATCATAGCTCCTTCTCCATATAAGTACTTGTTCTTCTCCTACTTCAGCGGCCATTTTTGCTTTAAATTTACCTTGTAATGCACCATAATGTCTTTCATTTAACCGCCAGGAGCGATGTACGGGAATCCACATTAAGTCCATCTCATCTAGAACTAGCCAGAGTGTTTGAATCCCTCTTCTTAGTACAGATGTGTAAGCGATGTCAAAAGTGAAAGCTCCTTCTTTTAACATATTTGCTGCTTCCTTCGCTTCTTGAACTCCTTTTTCTGAGAGCCCCACATCTGTCCAACCTGTAAATCGGTTTTCTTTATTCCAAGTACTTTCTCCATGTCTTAAAAGCACTACTTTATACATTTCTCATCAAATTCTTAAAATATGTTTGTTATATTAAATAATTATTTCAAAACTTCATATTTATCTCTTTACTTTTCATCTTCTTTTTAGAGAATAGACAAAGCTCAACTTTAAATAGGATTCTTTTGTATCATTTTTTATGTTGTTCTATAAATATAGGAGAGATTTTAATTGAAGGAACATGGAATTCTAAAAGGAGCAAATCGTCAAGAGCCAAATTGGAGTAGAATTAAATTTGGTGAACCGTTTAAAGAAGCATTGGATCGATTCAGAGATGAAGTTCAAGATCGTGAAGATTTTGATCCTTCGTCATTACTCCAATTTGGACTGTTCATGTCAAAAGCAGTTATCAACATTTTAAAAGAAAACGAAGCGAGATTTGGAGTAGAAGGACAAAAAGCTGTAAATGACGCATTGATCAGAACTGGTTATGATATGGGAAGACAAATAGCAAAAAATATCGAAGTTCCGCCTGATGTTTCTGATGTTGAGTTGATGAGTTTTCTAGTCACGATCATAAACACTCAATCCTGGACTTCAATTGAAGATCCCAAAATTGACAACGAAGATGCCTGTTCATTTAAGATATTATGGTGTCCACTTCAAGATGTTTATTCTGCTTTCGATTGTCGTGTTCAGAGATATTTAGTACAAGGAATTATCAACTATTTTCTAGAACATATTGTTCAATCGGAATTTCAGGTTGAATTTAAATCTACAATTCCCGCCGGTTCTGAAGTTTGTCATTTTGTCATTGAAAGAAAAAAACCTGGTGAACAAGATAAATGGGAAGTTTATTCGAAATTACTAGAACGTAAGGCATTAAATCGATTAAAAGAAAGAAGAAAAAATTAAAAAATCTAAATAAAAAAAAATATTGGTAAAGAATTTACATTTTACATCTTCTAATCATTTTTATTTACCCGTTCCATCTCTTTCAATTTTTTATGTTTCTCGTCATGCAAAATCAGTATCTCTTTTTGAATATTTTGCCAGTACTCTCCTTTAATTGGATATAATTGAAGTATTAATGCTGCTAATATCAAGGCTATACCCGGTATTAATCCGATAAACAGCCTTATAGCAAAAATAGCCCCTGCTGGTTGTAATTTAGGGGGGGTGCCGATTTCATGAGATTCGAAACCTGTTAAACTTAGTAAAAATGTTGGAATTACAATGGCAAGGCTCTGAGCGGGTTTGGTAATCATTGCATTCATTCCAAAAAAAGCAGCTTCTCGACGCGTACCGGTTTTTAATTCATCTTCATCAGTAACTTGAGCAAACAGGACATTTGTAAATATTAACGGTCCCACAAATCCAAGTGCTGAAATCGCTAGAGTAATGTAAATTAAGACATTAATGTTCCAAGCAGTTACGACAAACAGTAGGAGTAATCCTATACCTCCAATGGCTAATAGAACTTGATCACTACGTACTACCCCCCATTTCTCAATTAATTTTGGTGTAATCCAGATGCTAATTAGAAGAGGTATGAATATAAATATTAGTAGTATCATCGTTGATTCTTGAGCAATGTAATCTGCTAAATAAAATACCGACCCGACGATTAGAGATTGTATAAAAACACCCATGAAATTTGCAGTCGCCAAAATGATAAATGATTTACTTTTAAATGTATGTTTAATACCATCAACAAATCCTAATGGTTCATCTACTTTTCTGAATTCGGGCCTTTCTTTAAACTTATATGATGTATACATTATTAAAGCCATACCTACGATTGATACTAAGACCATTGACATTAATAAAAGAAAACGAGATTGATTCCGGAATATATCGGGGATTATAAATCCAAAAATTGTACCTATCAGGCCTAAGAATTGAGAATACATATTAAGGCTGTTCCGTTCGTGCTCATCTTCGGTTAATTCTGGCAAGAGAGCAGAATATACGAGGAAGATAATTGTATATGCTGTGTCATAGAGACATGTTGTAATTACCATCCATAGAAAAATAAACCAATTACCTGCATTTCTATCTGGAGCAAACCAAATCAAAATAAATGTGAAAGCTAAGAAGGGAGCTGTATATCTCATAAAAGGGATTCTTCTTCCCTTCTTCATTTTTGATCTATCAGAATATACTCCAAATATAGGATCATTTAGTGCGTTGACTATCAGATAAACAATTTGGATCATGTAAATGATAGAAGCGTTTTCTACAAGACCAAGATAATCTATATAAAAAATGGGCAATAGTGAAGCATAAATACCACTGATTAAGGCTCCTCCAAAATTAGCCATTCCCCATTGCACTTTTTGCTTATTGGAAAATTTTGGTGGCGATAAAGTATCGTTCATTTTAATTTCCTAATTAATTTTTGTTTAAATTCTAAAATTTTTATATAAATAAGCTGACCTAATACTATATTAAGATAATTTTTTTGAGATTGTATTTTAGAAATGCAGGATATGAATTTTTAATCATCCATTTCAAAGTCTTCAATCAAAGAGACTTTTTTATTAATATCTATAGTAAAAGCGTTAAGTTTTATCTCATCATCAGCGCTATCTTCTGAAGCTAACGTGACAAAATAAAAGATCTTTTCTTTAGTTTCATAGCCTACTTCCAATTCACCACATTCTTCAGGTAGCATCGATTTAATATTGTCTGGTGCATTTTCTTTAAGAAACTCATAAATCTCATCTTCAATTTTGTTCTGTTTTCCTCGAATTTCTTTTAATTTTGAAAAATCAAATTGTCCAAAAGACTCTTGTACTTTAGAATTTAATTCGCCCCATTCTTTGAACAATTCATTTAGGGTTGCCATAAAAAATCTATTTATTTATTTTAAATAAAACTTCTTATTATTATGGAAATAAATATTAATAAGAAAATCTCTTTTATATTATGATTTTCGAAAAATAATAGGTGTTTGTATGGAAATCCAACTTACTAAACCAATATTTGATGGCAATAAGAGTTTAGAAGCATGTATTTATGAACGTGAAAGCGTTAGAAGGTATAAAGATGAGAGTATTGAACTCGATAAAATTTCACAAATACTTTGGGCGTCCCAAGGAAAAAAAGGAAAAAAAAGAACTGTTCCTTCTGCTGGAGCTACGTACCCACTCGAGATTTACATAACATTAAAAAATAAGGGATTCTACCATTATAATTATAATAAACATGTTTTGGAGTTAATTAGTGAAGAAGATCTAACTCATGGCTTAACTGAAGCATCTTGGAACCAAATATTTATTGCTGAAGCCTTTCTCAATATTATCATCTGTGCAGAATATTCTAGAACAACCCAAAGATATGGCGAAAGAGGAGTTCGATACGTATACATGGAAGTTGGGCACTGCGCACAAAACATTCACTTACAAGCTGTTGCTTTAGGTTTAGTTTCAGTCCCCATCGGAGCTTTTAATGATAAAGATGTTAAAGATGTATTGGGCCTTCCAAAGAAAATTGAGCCACTCTATATTATTCCAATTGGATATCCCAAGTAAGATATGAAGTGAGTATTATTTAAAAAGAGATAAACTTCTAGAGTTCCCTCTGAACTTCAAAATCCGATCTCTCTATTGAAAACAACATGGTTTTAGAGGGGTGATTATCAAGTCTAACATGGCCCATGTATTTCATTCCTGCTCTCTCTGCCGTCTTCCAAGAGCGTGTATTTCTCGGATTTATATGAGCAATTATTTTTGATAATTGTAATTCGGTAAAAGCATAATCAAATAGCTTCTTTATGCATTCAATTGCATATCCATTGCCCCAATATTTTGGCAATAAGACATAAAAACATTCGGTTTCGATATTTCTTTTAATTGGAGTTAGACCGCAAGATCCTAGATATATCCCAGCCTCTTTTTGTGTAATCGCTAGGGCAAAAACCGAATTTTGAGTGCCATAAGAATTGATGATTGATTGTATTAATGCTTCAGCTCCTTCAGGTGTTTTTTCTTCTTTAGTAAAACTAAGATACTTTGTAGCCTCCTTATTAATCATAAAACTGATAAAAGGATTAATATCGTCGGTATTAAAAGGTCTAATTATTAATCTTTTAGTTTCTAAGAGATTTGGAATATTCATTAGAGGGTCTTTTTTGAGATATATGTTATTAAATCTAAATGAAATAGTATTATATAAATTAATCCTTGGTTATTCCATCTCTCAACAAATCTTTTTGTATTATTATTTTATTACCAAGCTAGAAATAATAAATCCTAATGATTTAAGCTTGAGGGAATTTAATAATTAACAAAATAAACAAAATACCATTTCATTAATTATATGAAAATTAGTTTTAGAGAAGCTAAAAGTATCATAACGAAAAGCAATATTCCTTCTATTGATTTTGTTATTAATCCTTATACTGGTTGCCAGCACGGCTGTATTTATTGCTATGCCGAATTTATGATACGGTTTACAGGCCATAAGGGAGATAAATGGGGAGAGTTTTTAGATATAAAAACTTTTGACTGGAATAAAATTAAACCTCAAAGATATGCTGGAAAGAGAATTTTATTAAGCTCGGTAACAGATCCATATTTACCATTAGAAAAAAAATATCAAAACACTCGGAAAATATTGGAAAGGCTTGTAGACACTAATGCTGAAATCACCATACTAACTAAATCAAAATTAGTTGTAAGAGATATAGATTTATTTAAGAAATTTAAAAATATCAGCGTTGGTATTTCAATTAGCACAATAGATGATAGTTTTGCGCGAGTAGTTGAACGAGCAGCGTCCAAACCTACAGAGCGACTAGAAGCAATTAAAACAGTTTCTGAAGCAAATATACCTACTTATGTCTTTATCTCTCCGTTCTTTCCAGAAATAACTGAATTCAGAGAGATTATTGAGAAGAGTGTTGATTATACAGATAGATATAGTTTTGAAAATCTTAACTTTAGACCACATAATATACATCGCATCATGAGAATAATTAAAGAGCATTATCCAAATTTACTAATTAAATATAAGGAAATTCATAAAGATCCGACCTATTGGGATATCCTCGAGGAAGAGATTAAGATTTATTGCGAAAAAAAAAACCTTACATATGAGATTGGGTTTCATCATGGTGGTTTTTCCAAAAGTTAAAATCAAATTTTAATATTAATTCTATTAAAGGAGTATTAATAGCAAATGCCAAGCGGCGTATTTTCGCACCAAGCACCGGGATTATTACTAAAAATTAAATATCCCCATAAATTTGATGGAACTGCTCTTTGTCTTAGTATGTTAATTCCCGATCTACATGTAATTATCGATCCTCTCTCAGTGTACACTTTAAGAAACATTACGCATAGTCTAGTAGGTATATTATTGCTTACTGTACCAATGACGCTCTTATTCACCATGATCTTTTGTAGATACATAGGACCATTTTGTGCTAATCTCGCTCAGAGAAAAAACCTTTTTTTTAAACCATTGAGGTATTTTGGCGTAGATGAGTGGGATCATTTGAAGAAAAAAAAATACAATAGAAGATATTTTATTGTAGCTTCTTATTCTGCGCTTATTGGGGGATTGACCCATCTTTTACTTGATCTTCCTGCACATGAATTTATAGAATTGTTCTTCCCATGGGTGATATTACAAAATCCTGATTTCTTGTTATATTCTATTATAGATTTTGGTACGATTACTGTTGGTCAAACACAAATCGATCGTAACTTAACGGTATTTCAGCTTATATGGATTATTGAAACCTTAATCACTTTGGTTATAAGTCTTTATCTTCTTAGATATATTAAGAAGTGTAATTTAGTAAGCAAGTGGTATGGAAAAACTTAATTATAATTCGAAAAAAAATTAAATTTTAAATCTTCATAATAAATATTAATATATATATAGTATATTTGTACACTTGAGGTATACTAATATGTCGATTGTGAAAATACAAAATAAGAAAGCATTGGAATAGTTACAAGCTAAATTAACACTAAGACTAGGGCGAAAACCTACGCAGATAGAAATACTTGATTATTGTTTAATATTAGCAAATGATAATTTTGAAAAATTGGTGGAATTAGTGAGTAACATGATATTGAAAAAAAATAGTAGTAGTGAAGTGACCAAATTTTCAGGATTATTTTAAGATGAAATCTTCGATTTTTAATTTTACTTTTTCAAATAGATAAGTAGTATTTTTTTATTTCTGTCTGGAGAAACTTGTTGAATATTGTCAAAAGCTTCAAAATGATTCATTTTATTGAATTTGGGATGAATTTGAAGTTAATTTCAATTAAGTTTTAAAGTCTATAATTCTCGAGCCGTGAAATAACCTTACTAATTGAATCTTTTCTCCTAAAATCTTATAAATAATACGATAATTTCTTAAGATTAATTCTCGAATATTAGGATCACCGAGTTCGGGCACTATTCTCCCCATTTTCGGAAACAGAATTAAGTTTTCAACTTTCTCACGTACTTGTTCATAAAACGAAAGAGCATATTCAAGTGAGTCTTGAGCAATATATTCAATTATCTCATTCAAATCATTTTCTGCTTTTGATGATCATTCTATTTCAGCCATTGTTCCAATCTCTTTTTAGCATTCTCCATGACTTGTTCATGAGGGATCACTCTACCTAGCTCAATTTCTTCAATACCAGCGAGGATCTTTTTTTTTATATAAAGATGATACATAATATCATCAATTGTAGCATTTTCTGGCAATTTTTTTATCAGTTCTATAATCTCTTCCTTAAGATTAGAAGTCATATTATCTCACTATCTAAATAATTATTCCAACATTTATATTTTCTTATCTTGCTTTTATTTATGAGACCATAGAATCTATGAAATTTGAAACAAAATTAACATATTAAATTTTAAGATGACTTTAAAAACGAGTATTAATAATGAATTTGTATTATTCGGGATAACAAAAATCTAATATTTACTATTCAGGGATAACTATCGAATGATCTTCTTTTATTCGGTCTAAAACAATCTCAAATTTAACTTTCTCAACATCGGAGAGATAAAGTTTATTCAACATAATAATAATACTCTTTATCTATACTCAGTATAGTTGAATATTAAAGTGTAATCCATATGTTAAGCGGATTTTCAATTTTTGGTCCTAAAGACTTAAATGATTCATGTTTGAAGTGAATATCACATGAATAGATCACATCGATTTCCTTATAAATTGGTAGGACGCAGAGATAATCCCAGATATGGATTCCACTTTGTAAGCTCATAT
>JAHLWT010000151.1 GCA_019057775.1 Promethearchaeota archaeon | reverse complement strand
ATATCTGCGCCGGTATACTCTATCATCATGAAAACTTCGATGGTACAGGATATCCTTCCCAACAAAAAGGAGAAGAAATTCACCTCTTCGCTCAGATAATAAGAGTTGCTGATGCTTTTGATGCTATGACTCTACATAGACCTTACCGACCTGCTTTGACAAAAGAGGATGCAATAAATGAACTTAAAAAATACAAAGGCACCCAGTTTGCCCCTCAGATTGTAGACGTTATGGTCAAGTTATATAATACCGGAGAAATATAAGTTTTCAAAAATCTAATTAATCTATAAGTTGACAAAGCTAACAAATAATTTTAGAAAAACTTGAAGAAATGATTTTGGGAATGAGGTGATTTTATGAAATATTGGTTTATTATCCATAGTCTTTCTGCTTATCAAGCGCATCCTGACTATATTGGAAAAGAAAAAAAAATGGCAGGTAAAATTACTAAGGTAAAACAAGGGGATCAAATCGTATACTATGCAATGCGGGATTCAGTAGTAGTTGGGACTTTTCAGGTTGTGGGAAAACAAGAAGAATGGGCTGATGATACTGCTTGGAAAGGACCGCATATTTGTATGAAAATTCGGAAGAGATACTTGGTCCCATCTCCATATTTTATCCCCATCCAAGAATTAGTTAAACTCGTTAAAAAACCAATTAGTATTTTTCCAAAACGGAAGTTTATCCCGATAAGATTCAAAGATAGAACATCTGTTAAAATTACGCCCGCAGATTTTCGCAATATTGAAAAAGTGTTGCGTGCTTATAAACCATCAGAAAAAGAATTATTTAAAGGGCTAGCGAATGATGAAAATTTAGGTCGACCTATGGATTTAGGCGTGCTAAATTATGCTCCAACTAGTGAACAAGGTGTTGTTGCTTTGTTTGCTCATTTTATGGATAGACTTAAAACTCATGAGTTTGTAAAGATTGAATTCATCCGACAGGGCTTTCCAGACGCTTGCGCCATTGAAAAACAAGGAAAAACCTTTTCGCGTAAGTATATAGAATTCGAGTATAATGCAAGAAAATTTCGAGAACATGTGAAAAATCCAAAACATCAACAAATCTGCTGTGATTATGTTGTATGTTGGAATAATGATTATCCAACTTGCCCTGTAGAAGTCATTGAACTTCAACGTGAAATCCCCAGCCTGGTGAAGGGGGGAGTTATTGGAAAATTATAGATATTTTTATTCTATTGACGTGTAGTATCATTAGGATATTATTGTTAAGGCTAAAATGATTTCAAAAGGAGGGAAATAATGGATACTCTCGGGAAAATTATGTTGCCCATCATCTTTGTATACGCTGCTGTTTGTTTTGGCAAGATAGCAGCAAAGTATGGAAAAAATCCACTTCTTTTCGGCATACTTTCTATTATTACACCAATCAACCTGATTATTTTAGGTTATTGGGCATTTTCAGGTAGAAAGGAACAGAAGAAGTAAAAATGGATAAACAAGGTAAAAAGATTTTCATTCGGAGTTTTGACTATCAAAGGACCAATAATGACGAAATCACAATCTTCGACTCCACCGGCCTCACCATCCAGGACATAGCAATATCAAACATAATATATAGAAAGGCCACAAAATCCAAAAAAGGTAAATACATAAGCTTTTTGCGAGAAAAAGCAAAAATGTCAACCTTTCCGTTCATATCTATGGGAAACCGGTGAGGAATAATGCGGAAGCAAGTGAAATGCACAAATTGTGGATTTTTGGGTTTGAGCATCCCTACTGCCTTTGTGCGTCAATTAATTAAGTTAGGGGCTTCATTCAGCGAAATGAACGAATTGTTGAAGACAAAAGAATGTACTTCATTAGGTAGGCAACATATTGAGGGTGGAACACATGATGACCCAGGGGCTCTACGATGCTCAAGAAACCAATGGTCTTTTTCCTTAACGGAATTTGATAAAAGCCAAGAACTTAGATCTATTACATCAAGGCGAACCTGCAAATTCTTCTTCCCATATTCTCCTGGATATAGTCCGGAAGAGCATAAAGAATTGCTGCGCGAAGCGCAAAATCGTAAATGGCTCTTGTGGGCTGCATTACTAGGTGCAAGTGTGGGGGCATTAGCTGCTATATTTACACAGACCATTTGGGAAATTTTGAGAAGATAGAAAAGTTGAAAAAAGACTTTTGGATGAAAAATAGTAAAAATATAGCATATATATTATGAGCCGGAGCGAGCGCTCAATATTCAGAAAATTTAGGTAATGTCCCTACCACGAAGCGCCACTATAGGAGTAAAAAGAAAGGAATGAGTGCAAGATTCTAAATGTGGACCTGCTACGTTCAATATAAACAGGTAGAAAAATTGGTGAAGACAAGACACATTTATTCTCGATAAGAAAAAGGACAGAGGAAATAATTTGATGAAAGGTTTATCTATTTTTGAAAAAAGAATGTTGGACAAGATTCATATCGTATTTGATGACTTGCTTAGCACTCATGATAAAGATGTTGAAAAGCTATTTATCGAGTCGTTTAAAAAGGGGCATTCACCCGAGTTAATGGGAGAATTTTTTGAGCGTTCTCTTGCTCAAATTGAAAGAAAAGATAAGGGCCAATATTACACACCCAAAGCAATAGTTGAATATATGCTTTCTCAGCTTAATATAACAAAAGATTCAAAGATATTAGATCCAGCGTGTGGATGTGGGTCATTTCTTCTAACAGTATTTGATGTATTTAAGGAAAAATTTGGGCTGAGATTTTTGAACAATATCTTTGGCGTTGATATAAATAGCAATGCTGCAAAGATGACTCGTGCTTGCCTATACATGAAATCAGGGTTTAATGACGATTATATCAGCGTGATAAAGAAAAACATCAAAGCAGGAAACAGTCTAGTTTCGAAGAATGAGATTGATAGGCGGGGTTTTGATTGGTATTCAGAATTTCACAATGTGATGAAAGAAAGTGGATTTGATTTCATCGTAGGAAATCCACCATATGTTACCCTACGTAGACACAAAGATTTTGACCCATTAGAGTCTATCTATTCAAAAGTTATTCACGGGCCTGTAAATGCTGCGACATTGATGATAGCAAGGTCTCTAGAGTTACTAAAGAAAGAAGGCGTATTGGCATTTCTGCTTCCGAAATCAATTCTTTATGTTGATTCATATATTAATCTTAGAAGATATCTGATTCAGAATACAGAATTGCTACAGATTTTTGACCTTGGTTCAAAATTTAAGAACGTTAGAGGTGAACAGATTATATTAATTATTAAAAAGAAAACCCCTGCTTTTAAAAATAGAGTGAAAATATCCGTATTTGATTATAAAGACAAAGGCCTTTCAAAGCAGCCTTATGTAATGATAGAACAAAGTAAGTTTTCCTGCTTAAATAGGTTCTTGACCTTTGGGGACAGGGAATATTATAAGTTAGTTGACAAAATTTCTAAGATCGGTACAAAACTGGATAGATTTGTTGACGGAAGGATTTTCAGAGGATTGCCAATAGGCGGCAATCAGATTAAGGTAAAGAATGCTGATAATAAAGACATAGAAGTAATCAGGGGCAAAAATATAACCAAATTTGCAATAAAAAATCCATATGCGCTGGATAGAAAATTACTCGAAAAGCAAGGTAAATCAAAAGTCAATAGTTTAAAGAATAAAAAAGTCGTTTTGCAAAATATATTTTCATCAGAATCAGGGGTGATAGCTGCATATGACGATAGGAAATTGTTAACGCTTGATACCGTAACAAATATACTCGTTTCTGACAATGAAAAAGGCAAGTACATTCTGGCGCTCTTAAATTCAAAATTGATAAATTTTCATCTGATGTATGGCGTTTTTGACAAGTCAAGACTCACGATGCATTTGGACAAATCATACATAGGGTTAGTTCCTATAGTGGACAATCCAGATAGAACAAGATTTAGGCAATTGATAAAAATTGCTGATTCTATTATAGTGGACGACAAAGTTGAGTTGAAAAAAGAGAAAAATAGGGATATAGATGTGTTAGTGTATGACATATATTCCTTAAACAAGAAAGAAATCAAGCTTGTAGAGAAAGCAGTTTCAAAGATGCTTTCTAAGAGAAGCGTATGGTAAGGAAAAAAGCGAATAGGTATAATGAGTTAACTGGAAAGGAATGGTTGCAATATTCTTTCAGTATTTGGCGTGACATAAGAAAGACTAATGACGAGAAGAAATTAAAACATCCAGCAATGTTCCCCGTACAATTGGCATCAAGAGTGATAGACATATTTACTATGAGAAAAGGATTAGTTCTTGACCCGTTTATGGGCATTGGTAGTACAGTTCTTGCCGCATATACAAAGGGAAGGAAAGGGATAGGTTTTGAATTGTCAAAAGAATATGCTTCGGTTGCACGCAAAAGACTAAAACAAGTCAGGAAAGAATTAGGTAAAGAAAAATGCTTACTAAAACCAGATGTATATAACAAGGATTCTAGACTCTTGTTGACTTATGTTAAACCCGAGAGTGTGGATTTGTGTTTGACTTCACCTCCTTATTGGGACATATTAAGTATGAAAAGAACTGCAGACAGAAAGGAAATAGCAAAATATAGTGATTCAAAGATTGACCTTGGGAATATAAGAGATTATGACGAATTTTTGGATGAGTTGAAAGAGATTTTTTCAAAGGTATACGATGTTCTGAGAGTAAATGGACACTGTGTAATAATCCTTATGGATATAAGAAAAAAAGACAGATTCTATCATTTTCATTCAGACATGGCTAAGAAAATGAAGGAAATCGGGTTTGCGTTTGAGGACATAATGATATGGGACAGGCAACATGAATACAATAACATGAGACCATTAGGTTACCCTTACATCTTCAGGGTAAACAAGGTTCATGAATACATTTTAATATTTAAGAAAAAGGATAAATGAAATGATTAATGCAGAATTGGCTTATTTGCTTGGGATGATAACTGGAAAAGGAACCATCCTTAGAGGCAATTCTCAAACGGATACTATAATCGACATCCCGCATAAGAACTTAATTAGTGAAGGAATGAATGCGAAGCTTTCTGTCAAAGCAAGTCTCGATGATATAAGAAACAATCTTGAGCCGCTCATAGGAACGAGAATATCATCTACTCAAATTCAAAAGAAAACAGTAATAAAATTCACCAAAAACAATGAGGATTTTCTAACCAGAGAGATGAACAGACATTTTCAAGGACTCAGTTCCTGCAAGGATTTTCGGATACCTAGAGAAATTTTTGATTCTCCTTTTGATATAAAGAGAGAGTTCATGATTGGACTTGCAGACGTAACTGCCCATATTAGAGGCAGCAATGTTGCCTATGGCATTGCTTACAACAATAGGGTATACATAGAGATTCCTGTAAACTGGTATTTGGTGGTGGACATAGGCAATTTGCTTTTTGATCTGGATGTTCCTGTACACACAATTGATTGGGGACATCCAAATATGAGGGACCCCCAGCTTAAAGATTATAACAGTGGAAAGCAAAACGCGTGGTTTAGAGAACATCAGATAAAAATATTTGCAGATGAGTTTGAGAAAGTGGGTTTTAGAATAGTTCACAAAATGGAAGCGTTGAGAAAGTTGGTCGCAGCAAACAGAATTGAGTGGGACAAGGTTTTAAGACACAAAATTAATAGTACTCGTTCTGAATATCATAAAGAAAACTTTGGCCGTATGTTGGGACATATTGAAACTGCACATCATAAATACTACTGGGAAACTAGACAAGTACATAAACCTAAACCGGCACACCCTATGGAGCATAGCGATAAAATTCCACAAGTGATAAGAGGTAGGCATTTTGATTCTTGGAAGGAAATCTGTGACGCGCTTGGTTATGGGAGAAAATGATATGAGCAGGGAAGAAAAATCGCTGTATCCGGAGATCGAGACATGGTGCAGAAAATATCTTGAGGAAAAATACGAGGGTTATTCTGTAGTTACGACGCATAAGACGTCAAGACAACCCTTGGATTCTTATCTTAAAAGCATTGGCATTGAGATAAGGGAAGCCATTGGGTTATCAATACGTGTAGATATTGTCGGGGTATTAAGAAAAAGTGGCGATGTCGAATTAGTATTTTTGGAAGTAAAGGACAAACCGTTGACCCTTGCTGATTTGGGCCAGTTGTGGGGTTATACACAATTAGTTAGCCCTATTGAATCCTTCCTGGTTTCATCAGCAGGGTTAGGAAGCCTTGAATATCTGTTTAAAGTTCTAAAAAGGGAAGACCTTCTTGTATATGGAAGAAAGAGAGAACGAATGATGAGAATTTGTAAATGGGATAATAGGAGAAAATCAATAGATTACAGTAGCCTTATACCGAAGTTGTGATATGAAAGATAAAGAATTTTGGAAGAAGAAATACGGTCACTCCTGGAAAAATGCTGTTAGGCGAGTCGATAAAGTTATCTATGCGTTCAAATCAAAAGGGATTAAGGCAGTAGAATATGGATTTTTGTCCCGTTCAACGGAATATGTTGAGGAAAGTCCTGAAGAAAAAGGCGAACCTGACCTTGAAATTCTATACTATACGCGAACCACAGGGATTTATGTTGAGGTAACAGGGCCTGACAAACCCTTGTCTGAAGCAGCTGACTTGTGGATTAGGTGGGATAAGTTTGCTTATTCTGAAAATCACCCAGAAAAAGAAATTTGGGTAGTCCATATTCTTGAATCCGAAAACGACCTTATGCGTGCAGTAAAGCTCGGTCCAGGAATCAAAGACAAGTACGCCATAATTCATCCCATAATTAGGGGAACTATGGAAAAATATAGGTCCATTCCAGCAAATGACCCTAACTTATTTTCTTTTAGTAAATTTTGTAGGTATTTAAAGAACAAAATCGCCAAACGTACCACATGAAATCCAAATTTAATCCTTTTGTAAGTTTTAAATTCAGAAATAAAAATACAAAAGATTATAATTTTCTGCTCATGACACATGAACATTTGTTCCTGTTGCAGAAAAGCAAGGAGAGCTTATGGCCTATTATTTTCTTTCATGTACTAAATTGAACTATCTGATATGCATAAAGTCTGGCATGTGGGGAGCTAAAATTAATAAAATTAAGAAGTGGGAATCTGGAGATAAATTACTATTATGTTAAGATTTAGTTTGGTAGAAAATGGTATAGATTCCATAAAACATGGCATAGAACATTTTGTAAAATCAGATTACAAGTATGCCATTCTTCATATTTTTCACGGCATTGAATTACTATTAAAAGAATCTATATATAGGATACATCCGATTCTAATTTATAAGAATATAGATAAACCCGTAAGGGAAGATGCACACACGGTTGGATTTGATGTTTTAGTGGTACGTTTAGAGAACCTTAAACTCATAAAGTTGGGCACCGAGTGTATCGCATTAAAGAACCTGCAAGGATATAGAAATAGAATTGAGCATAAAAGTGTAACTTTGAATAAAAAAACTGCCGAGGATATGTTAGGTGAGTCTCTTAAATTCATTTTTAAATTTTCTATGGAGAAATTAAACATAGATTTGAAAGAATATGTTGGTGAATCAGAATGGAAGGAAATTGAGGAGATTATTGTATCTTACGATGAAAGGATGAAGATGGCGATTGAGAAGATGAATGATGTAATCCCTGCAGGTAAGGATTCCTTATTGTACCAGAAATTAGAATGTCCATATTGTTGGAATGAAACAGTTTTGTATGAACCATGTGGGAGTAATGAAACAAAATGTTTTTTCTGTCACGAACCAGTTTATATATTTACCTGTGAGAGCTGCGGGGTTCCCTATGCCTTTGCAGGTAGACGGAGCGAACAACCTTGTGACGCCTGTTGGGAAAGACTTATGAGTAATGATTAGATTATTTAACTAGGGTTAATATAGAATTGCAACAGCTATTTATATTTATGAAAGAGCATCAATCAGAGAGACCGGGTAAAAAAGAAATACTGTCTATAGGTTCAAAGAGATTATATTGAATCTTTCGCTAAAAGAGAAAGTGTTCAAGTAGTTAAAGAATGCCGAGATAGCGGCATATTAGTTAGTACTCCTTTGGATGCTGTGTTCTAAAGGGACCTCATTACGGCCCAATATAATAAGTATTGTATCCGCAAACTATGTAAGAATATCGTAGAAGCATTATTAACTAGCACTGAGCGAACAATATTAATTATTCTTCAGTGACTGAATATTCATAATTCCAGCATTAAAAAAGAAGAAGATATGAAAATGAGTATGTATCATTTTTGGCCATACGGTTATGATAAGACCAATAAGATAGGCAAATTATGCGACCGTTGTCGTGGCCGAATAGAAAAAAGACTTAAAAGATTAAATGAAGAAAACTTCTGTAAAATTAGCCGCTCCATAACATCCCCTATTTATGGTGAGATTGGAATAGACAGTATCGCAAATATTTTGATCGACACATGCTATATGCAAAGATTAAGAAGGATAAAGCAACTTTCTTTTAGCGAACTTATATTTCCGACCGCCGGTCATACTAGATTCGACCATTCTTTAGGAGTTTATCATTTGGCTTGCAAAATCGCCGAAAATAAGTTTTTTCGGGAATACTTTAAGGAAGAGAATAACAAGTTAGAGGAAATAGCTTTTAAAATTGCTGCCCTTTTACACGACATTGGGCAGGGGCCTTTTTCTCATTTCACAGACGTCCTTCATAATCTTTTTAATACTGGTTCCGTACCACCTCATGAAAAAAGAGCGAGAAATATTATTTGGAAAGAAATAGTAGAAGGCAAACCTGCCTGTATGAGGTACATAATATCTAAGATATTTAAAAAAGTAAGAAGGTCCGAAAGTGATTCAATAAGCTCTGGACAATTTCTTAGGATGATCGGTTGTTCTATTACAGGGAAAGATCTTGGGCGAGATTTGGATAAACCTGGCATATCAATATTGCTGAACGGTCCCGTTGATATTGATAAGTTGGATTATATGGTGAGAGACGCATATTATACAGGCGTGCCTTTCGGTGGCGCTACTGACGTTACCAGGATCTGTTACAACATAGATACCAAACGGATTAATACAAGTGAAATACGGATTTCTATTAAAAACACTATGATTAGTTCTCTATTTACCTTGTTCTCTTCACGGTTCGCCGCACTTAGCAGTTTTATCTATCATCATGTTCCTTTAATTGCGCAGGAAATGTTAATTAGAGCTATATATAACTATTTTAATGAGAATTATTTTACAAAGGCTAAAATAAGGAAATATTACCAGCTCGATGACAGATCATTCATATCCCGTTTGCGAGGCGAATCTACCGAAGTAGCAAGAGTCATATTTGAAATTGAAAATCGGTTACTCTTTAAAAGGTTATATTGTGTTATTCCGAGAGATTCTGATAAGTGGAAAGATTTTGAATCGCGAAGGAGACGGGAGAAGGAATGGGCAAAGAAGATTGGCGAGAAAGATATTGGTGAAAAAGATATATTGGTTGTTTTTGTGCCAGAGGTAAAGTTTTTCCCTGACGGGATAGAGAAATTAGATGTAGGATATCCTGGTAAAACAACTAAAGACAGTTTTCCGGAACTATTCAAAAAAATAAAGAATTTCAAGTCGGAAACGCAAGTGATGATTTGCTGCCGGAATGAAAAAACTATTATAAACGAAGTTTCAGGATTCCTTCATGACGAATTCGAAACCGGGAGAGAATATACGAAATTAACGTATAAACATAAACAGTTCTAAAATGATTCATAAAAACATTTTTATTAGGAGTTTTGGGTGGCCTTTTGTTTCGGCTTTACAATGTTCTTTTTTCGTTCTTTAAAATTCAATGA
>JAHLWT010000150.1 GCA_019057775.1 Promethearchaeota archaeon | reverse complement strand
AATAATTAAATAATAAAAAAAAAAATTATTCTATCAATTTAGTTTTACCACTACCCCATATTCCGAGGGCTACCCCTAATTCCTTATGATCTTTAGCATATTCTTTCACTTTGACACCTTGCATTACAGCATCAATTGCCTGTCTAAAAGCGCGAGCACCTGCTGTTGGACCATCAGGATGGCTATGAATACCTCCACCACTCCCAATTAGAATGTCTTTACCTGCTTCTTTAATACACTTTTCCACCATTCCTTGGGTAATTCCACCACTGGGCATAGGTAAGGTTGGTTTAATATGCTGAAAAGGATACCTAAGAGCCTTCAGATTTTGTTCATATCTTTCTTCTAAAATCTCTGCTTTACCGTATGGTGCGGGTATAACTACAGTATCAGCCCCACAGATCCTTGGCAATTTCGCAAAAGTCAACATACTTGTCATTCCCGTCCATGCTCCTCCAAAAAAAGTTCCACCAAAATCCATGTGTCCTAATATTGGTACTTTAATTGAGGGGTCTTCGGCAATTTGCCTCAAAGCTTCAAAACCAGTGGTCAAATAATTTATCATTAAAGCATTTGCTCCTAATTCAATCATCTTATCCGCGTATTCGAACATATCTGGAAATCTGGTAGTAATATTGATTGTGTATAAGGTTTTCTCTCCCTTTTCAGAATTGGCTTTATCAACTGCTTCCATCACTTTTACTATTCTTTCTTCTAATGTATTAAAAGGTGGATTTGAAATTAATTCATCATCTTTCACAACATCACATCCTCCAACTGCGGCTTTATAGACTAAATCAGCAGCGACATCTGCTGTATGACCCGTACATGGTTTTACCATATTATTCAAAAGTGGTCGTTCTGGTATATTTAATAACTTTCGAAGTCCATCAATTCCAAATTTTGGTCCTTTATAATCTTCTAACCATTCCTTAGGAAATGCTAAGTCCACTAATTTTAAACCATGAGTAATGCTAATGTTACCAATTACCGACGTAAGAAGCATAGGGATCCCCATATTTTTAATATTTACGACAGGAAAACCGATTTGCACAAAATAAATTCTCTCTTTTATGTCTTTAGGAATAACATACTCTAACATTGGTGCTTCATACACACCTAGAACTCTCGCTACATGTTTTTTCCGAACTTCTGCAGTTTCAGCCGGTACTCTCACCCAAGTTCCTGTTGATTGTTCAATTGCCGCAAACCTTGATAAATAATTGACATTCTGTCCTTTAGGGCGCTTAATTATATAACTTGCGATAATGTATTTTTCTAAATCAATCCCATCTAATCCTATTGCCTCTGGTGTATCTAAATATTGTTCACAACTTTTATCCATAATGCGATCACATCATTTTTATAACTTGTTTAAATAAATGAACATAAGTTTAAATTATCTAGGAATAAGACAAATTAGGTTTTAAAAATGATACTAGAATTAGGAATATTAAAAAATAAATAAGAAAAAAAAATAGATTACATTTAAGATTATTCTAATTTTTTAGCTTCAACCTTTGCTGTTGCTTTTGCATCTGTGTAAGAATTTTCAAGGACGGTTAGATATTCTAATAACACCATATCTGACTTTGATTTTTGTTCATGCACCTTCTGAATAACATTTAATAAATATTTTGGAAATATCAGGTTTAAATAGAAATCAGAAAGAAGGGCATAATACTCAACATCTCTATCATCTTTAAAGACTTGGACTAATTTTGTGTCCCATAGTTGTTTTAACGCATCATCTAGATCATCAACGCCTTTTTTCCGTAATTTCTCAAGCTCATTTCTAGTGACAATAGCAGTTCTTAATAATCGTAGAGTTTCATATATCTGCGGATTAATAAGGATATCGATAATCCTTAAGTTATCTGCTTCTGTCGGGCGATAATTCTGAAAGAACTGTTTTACTTGGATCTTGTAATCTTCTACAAGCTGAGAAGGGAGACCGCGACTTGAAGGGTCTTCTAATAATTTAACTGGAGGCACTCTTAAAACTAAGATATCTCTTACCAAGAATATTAGTTCAGAGGGCATTCCTTTCACTGATGTCTCTTTTACGATCTCACGCTTTACGAGGTCTAATAAAACACCTTCTAAATCAACGAATCCTTGTTTATATTTATCTTTTAACCAAACCATTAATTCTGATTTAGAAACAACACCTTCGTCTCTTAATCTTTTTATAATCAATCGCTTGATTTCATCTTGGTATGTGATTGCAAGTCTTTGTTCAATATTTAATGTAGGATAGACAGATAATCTTCTGAAAAGGTCAGGTACCATTGGTATATATACATCATCTTCAAGATTCTGTAAAATAATTCGAGATGTATCTATTAAACCTCCTTCATAAGAGTCTGGATCATCATCCAAACTTAGAAGTAAGAGGATGTAATAACCTTTATCTGGTCCTGTGTAATAGGAAGCAATATTCAAAGCGCCAATCATTAAACTGACCATTCCTGACTCACCTGAGTATTCGTGTGTACTATAAACTTGCATAAGAGTTTTATCGGAAACTTGTATATCTTCTGGATATTTTGCTAGTATTTCAGTTCCTACTCTTTCATCCCATTTCATTACGACTAATCCAACTGGCATTACTCTTCTTCACCTCTCTCTTTTGGTAATTCTTTATCCTCTAATTTCTCTTTTTCCAGTTTCTCCTTTTCCAGTTTATCTTTTTCCAGTTTCTCCTTTTCCAGTTTATCTTTTTCCAGTCTTTCCTTTTTTAGTTTCTCCTTTTTTAATTTCTCTTGTTCCTGTTTTTCTCTTTCTAGCTTCTTCTTTTCTAGTTTATCTTTTTCCACCTTCTCCTTTTCCAGTCTTTCCTTTTCCAATCTCTCCCTTTTTAGTTTCGTCTTTTCTAATTTCTCTTGTTCCTGTTTTTCTCTTTCAAGTTTCTTCTTTTCTAATTTGTCCTTTTTAAGTTTCTCCTTTTCAAATTTCTTATCATCCAACTTGTCCATCGATAGCTTTTCCTTCTTTACTTTGCCTTTTATGCCCAAGATCTCTTCAAGTGATAATCCTAATTTTGCCCATTTATCTCCGAATTTCTTTCCAATATATGCTTCTTTTGAAGGGTATAAAAGTGAATCTGAAATAGATTTCTTCCCTTTAATATCCTTCTTCATTGCTCTTGCTTTCTTTACAAATGTTGGAATTCTTCTTTGCTGAACGACTCTATAAGTCACAAGACTACCTACAACTGCTACAATGGCGCCAACAATCATTAAGAAGTAGAACATTGGAACCCCTGGAAATATTTCAGTTATATCAACTACAATTGTGATTGGGATAGATATTGAGATGTAATCTTCTTTAGTAATAGTAAAATCACCAGTTAATACTTTAGCAGCAAAAAACGTATCAATGCTGCCTGTTTTAAATGTATAGGTATAAGTACCATCTGCTCCTTCCACTAATTCATATTCATTTGAACCAAGTCTTAACAGAACTGTGGCATCAGTAATAGCTTGTTGACCTGCTGCTTCTGCGGTATCTGTTAATGTAATATTGATGATAATATTCTTACCTTGATCGACTTTAATTTTACTTTGAACTAAATTAGTAGCTGTTAAATCCCAACTTATTATTCTCTTTTTAATAGTAAGGTCAATCAATGCTGTTCGCACGTCATAATTATTCTTTTGAACAGTTACAAATAATGCATAATCTCCTACATCTCTGGACGCTGTGCTAAAATCTAAGATATATGTCGAGTTTGAATCTTCTACTAAATCAATTGCATCACTTATAGCACCTACAATTGATCCATTTGAGATTTCATACCATTGATAGTAAGCTTGATCTAAATCAGTTAATTTCACATGAGGTTCAGCAAAAATGTCCTCGTATTCGAAAATAAAATTGTAAGCTTCTCTGACCCATATCGATTTTGATATGAGATGTAACGATTCATCTCCATTAAGCGCAGTTGGTCTATTTATAATTGTGACATCGAATCTATAGTTTTGGAAAGAAGAATAATTTTCTTTAGCAGCATTTATTCTAACCTGATAAGTACCTACATCAGCAATAATGGTATTAATTACAAATGAGTATTTACCTGCTGGACTTTCAGCTATGGTCATTGGACTATCAGTGAACTGCCATTCATAAGAAACTATAGCTTCTTCTAAATCTATGCTATCTGAGCTATATAATACAGTTAAATTTAGCTGTTCCCCGTAATATTGAGTAACATTACCCCCTAAGCTTGTTAGATCGCTAGTATTATACACACCTATAGTTGTCGTTTTTGGTGAAACTGTAAAAAGAAGTTGGATGGGTGCTGGATTTTGATATCCTGTTTTTTCACCATAGACTTTAAAATAATATTGTTCTCCTCCAATCAAGAATCCTGAATTTATAGTATAATTGTAATATCCATCTCCTTCTGAATTCATCTCTCCACTATCATATACATTATCACCAATCAGATCAGTAATTTCCCAATCTACAAAATCAGGATTTGTAATTGGATCCCAATCTTGGGCACCAGTATAAGTATCGGTACTTAAAAACCTAACTCTAAAAGCAAAATTTTGTTCCCATTCTCCAATACTATTAAAACCTTCCTCTTGGAACTTCGCCGCAAAATCAGCTATACTTGTCTTAATTCTAAATTCGATAATAGAGGCATTATATAAAGTATAATTGATTTCGTCCCACCAAGTATTAGGGGCAAAATTGTGTTGATCAGAAGATACATTGAATAATCTCCAATCCCCGCCATATTCTAAAGTAAAAGTATATATTGTATTCGTAATATACCAGAAATCTAAGTTAGAATTTATTTGGCCTTTCGCAATTCCTTGATCATTGGTCAATAAAGTAGTAATGCGATCTCCAGAACTAGGGGTCCCATTAAAGATATTCACCCTGACACTTCCCCACTCTGATTTCCAAATACCATCAGTATCGTAAACTTTTATCTCCAATTTCGACATATTTACTTTTACATATTGATTATACGTTTCAGTGTAGCTCACGTCTATAGTTCCATTACAAATATCAGTTGTATTTGTACCTAAAATATCAATTAATAGACCATAAGCATCTACTAATTCTGTTATATTTAGTTCAATTATATCGCTAGTTTCCGTTAAGTATACTTCAGTATATATTGGATTTATTGATACATTGTTATAAGCATCGATAGAGTAAATATTTAATGTATCCATATTGTCCTCCATCTTATTCAGTGTAATAGTCGTATTAATGATTTTCGTATTACCTATATGAGTTTCATTCGATCCACTCGCATAAACCTTCTCTTGAACCAAATATTTCCCAGGGCTTTCCCAGATATTTGTCTGATTTACTAATATAGTAGGAATCGTAACTACTTTTTTACTTAAATAAGCAGGACGATTTACTAAACTACGATTTACTAGGGTATGTTGTTGAGAATAATCTTCATTATCATAATACACTTCATAATAATATGCCGCGTCTTGTGATGTATTGATCCATCGAAATGTTTGAGTTCCAAATTCTTTATTTAAAGTTAAGTTTGCTATTAATTCAGAATAATCGGATTTATTATAAATTAATACATACCCGTATCCCATGGGATCTGCATCCCTATCTTCGATTTCAAAATCAATACTCCATAACGTTGCCTCAATATAAGCCTTATATAGTTTTACATCATCAAAACGATAATATTTATGCAATATACTGCTGTTAAACACAACTTCTTCAAAATAATCAGCTCCATTATAAATCGTATAATTAACGGTAATATTGTAATATAAAGTATCAATACTTAGGAAATCGGCATAACCAAGCTCTCCTGTAGTTTCTGTATAATTTATTTTCTGGGTTTCGTTAAAAAGGAATACTTCAGCTCCTGAAACAACTCTACCATCAACATCTTTGACATACACTCTAACAGTTGCTTCTTTAGATTCTTCAGCTTTCCTCTCTGTTTCTAATTGATAGTTTTTTGCAATCCATCCAATTCTTTCCGGTGAGAGTGCTTCTTCAAAATACCTTATTTCATCAAGAAAGCCATGGTAATATAGATTGTTCCTTGAACCATCTTCTGTGGTAGCTTCAGAACCATCACCAATAAAGCCATACCTAGGATCATCATTACTTTCAGATCCTCCAAAATCAGCATCATCACCAACCCCTATATCATTTCCATTATGCGGATTGTATTCTATATCATCTTCTTGTCCGCTATCAATATAAATATATTTATCAGTTCCATCATATCGAGCACTTCCAAAATGCCATGAACCATCATTCAAATTTTGTGTATTACTTAGCTGATCATTATAACTATTATAAGTTGGAGCTGATGCGGATGAAAATCCAAGTTTTCCGTTATCTGGCCTAATGAAAAAGTTAAAATATTCTGATCTATCAAAATCAAAAAAAGCCCAGTTATTAGTCCAAGATCCTGTAGTTTCCGATGTCCTATACCATACACATACAGTTAACTCGGGAATTTGATTATGTCCCTGATAATATTTATTTTCTATTGCTAAATAGTCATTAGTACCATCATTTTGGTTAAATTCAAGACTATAACCTCCAACAGCTTGCTGACCACCGCTAACTAATTGGGGATTACCCTTTACTGTTGCATTGTAATTCCCCATAGAATCTATTACTTTACCATCAATAATTTCTTCAAATTTATACCATATTAACCCATCAGGATTCTTATTCATCAAATAACTTGAGGCGAAACTGGCATTTTCATTTCCATAATACATATAGGTGTCTATTTCTGAGTGATCTGGTCCTGCTGAAATGTCAGTTTCAAACCACACAGTCGCAAAATCCTTTTTAGGATAATCCATCGCGATGTAATAATCTCTTAAAGTACCATTTTCTACAATTCTAATATCTTTTAAGCTCTGATTAAGATGTCCATCGTTTACTAGCATAGTATAATTAAAAGTAACATTTGCTATAAAATCAGTAAACGCTTCACTATGAGGATTTGTGATATTAATAAGCTGTCTATAATTAAATGAACTATTCCACCATTGAGCAGCACCTATTGTACTTAAAGACGGTGTATTTAGATCAGTCTCAGTATTGTTTGTAAAATCTTCGTTACTTGCCTCGGAATTCATTGAATTCATTGGAAAAATAGTAAAAATCGTACTCATCGATAGAAATAAAAGTAGTATAATCGAAAGTCGACGTTTTGATTTTAAATTTGTTATTATATTCATTTTTTATATAACCCTTTTTTTATGTTTAAATTAAAAAAAACAATGTTTTTTTATAAAACATACTAATTCGGATATTTAAACCTTTTATTTTTCAATAAGAAGAATTTCTTATAGAAGATAATACTCATATTCATTTCATTCCTTTTCTACACCTAAATTTAAGATGAATAGCATATTAAGAACTTCAATATTGTATGATTAAAGAAGTAAAGTAAAAAAAGGAAATATTATTGCTTTTTTAGTAAGTATAAAATAATACAACCTTTATTATTTTCTAAAAATTTAAATAATTATGTTTAGATTGAAGAATCAGAGAAAATATCAAAAATTAGATTTTGGAAACAATAAAAAAAAATACTTTTTGCTATTAAATTGTTTCAAGGTTTAGGTGAATATATAGTTGTTAAGGCAAGTTTTTATTTTAAAAGAAGAGAAAGTAATGTATAACAAAAATTTTGGCAAGGCAGTGCCAACTGAAGAATTTAGTAAATTATACCATCAAATTATTGAAGAAATTTCAAGGGGAATCGGAATTGAGCAAGATAATTTCGACTATATTAAGTTTAAAATTGTTTTTATGCATGATGAGAATTTAGGATTGATGTTCTTGTTCATTACCGATATAAATGATGATCTTTCTCGCACAAGAAAACAATTAGCTACCTTAAGAGAAGAGTTTTTAGATACTTTTGGAGATAATATAGAAAATTTGGATCCCGCTCTTATGGAAATTTTAGATCCAATAATAGATTCGGTTCACAGAAATCTTAAAACTAAGATCTCAATGGTAGGATTTTCAGGCGTAGGAAAGACAACATCGACAAATTTAATTTGTGCGAGTGAAATTCCATCAGTTCATATTCCAACTATAACTGGAAAAATATCAACAGTTAAAATTGGGAAATTGTATTTCCACTTATGGGATTTTGCTGGACAAGAACAATTTAGTTATCTATGGAATGATTTTATAAAGGGCAGTGATGCTGTTTTAATAATTACAGATTCTTCCCTTGAAAATGTGGAAAAGAGTAGATTTTTTATCGAATTAGTAAAAGACCATGCTCCCTATGCTCATGTTGCTGTTATCGGGAATAAACAGGATTTACCAAATGCGTTAAGTGTAGACAAGATAGAGAGGATTCTCGGTTTGAAAACGTATTCCATGATCGCAATAGATCCAAATAATCGGGATAAAATGATACAAATTATCGCTGATATTTTAGGAATAAGTTCTGATGCTTCACCATTATTAAAATCATTATTTGAAAGAGATGAATTAATAACCCAAGCAAGAATTAGTTTAGAAAACGGTGATATAGCTCAAACAGCTGAGTATTTTGAAAGGATTTCAGATCTATGCCTTGAATTGGGTGACGATAGTCTGTATAAAGAATTTTATGAAAAGGCTAAGAAATTAAAAGGTTATTTAACATAGAAACTATAATTCAAATTCTATTAATATTTATAAGAAACAATAAACAATACAATAAAAAAAAATAAAAAAATAATCTAATTATATAAGTTTACTCTACTTCTTCAACTTCACTTTTTAATTTAGAGGAACGATAATTATCATCAAGTACATTTAGGTATTCAATCAAGACTCCATCAGATTTTGATTTTACTCCATATTGATAGATGATTGTGTTTAACATATATTTAGGGTAGAACAATGAGCTATGAAAATCACTAAGTAGGGCGTAATATTCAGTCCCCTTTGTATCTTGAAAGACATGAATCATTTGGTTATCCCATAGTTTCTTTAAGCCTCCATCAATATCATCTACTCCTTTTTTTCTAAGTTTCTCAAGAACGTTTTTAGTAACAATTGATATTCTTAATAATTTTAAAATCTCATATACTTGAGGATCAGCAATTACTTCATCCAAAATTTTAAGGTTATCTTCTTCACTAGGCCGATATTTTTGAAAGAAATTTTTAACAGCGGCGGCATATTCATCAATAAACCTTTCTGGAAGTCCCCGTTCATCAGGATTTTTAAGTAATTTGATAGGCGGTCTTCTGACCATAAGGAGATCATTAATCAGGAAAATTAATTCTGATGGCATTCCCTTAACAGAAGTTTCCTTTATTATCTCCTTTTTAATCAATTCCATAAGGATAGCATCAACGTCAAAAAAACCTTCTCTATATCGGTCTTTTAACCATATCTTTAATTCGGATTTGGTTATAACCCCCTCTTCTCTCAGTCTTTCAATTATTAAACGATTTACATTGTCCATATATGTAATAGCTAAGCTTTGTTCTTCATTTAGATGGGGATACGTTGACAATCTTTGGAAAAGAAAGGGAATCATATCAAGATAAGCATTATCTTCAAAATTTTGGAAGATAACTCTAGAGATATCTGCCAAACCTCCCTCATACGCATCTGCATCCTCATCTAAGTTTAGTAAAAGGATAATATAAAGCGGTTTTTCTCGACCTGTGTAGTATGAAGCAATATTCAAGGGCCCTACTAGCAAACTAATCATCCCTGGTTCTCCTGTGTACTCATGAGCTGCATAAATTTGCATTAGAGTCTCTTCACTAATAAGAAGCTCTTCTGGATATTTAGCCAGAATTTCTGTACTGACTTTAATATCCCATCTCATCATCACTAGTCCTATAGGCATTAGTTATTTTCACCTCTCTCTTTTGGTAATTCATTATCTTCTAATTTTTCTTTTTCTAGCTTCTCTTTTTCCAGTTTCTCCTTTTCCAGCCTCTTCTTTTCTAATCTCTCTTGTTCCTGTTTTTCTCTTTCTAGTCTCTTCTTTTCCAATTTGTCCTTCTTAATTTTCTCCTTTTCTAATTTCTTCTCCTTAATTTTCCCTTGGTCTTCTTTTTCCTTTATTGATAATTTCTTGGCTTTAATGTCCTTTAAACCCAATGCATCACCAATATCAAGGCCTATTGTTTTCCAGTCGTCTCTAAAAATTTTGGCAATCATTGCGTTTTTACTAGGAATTGAAGGTATATCAGCAATTTTCTTCTTCGATTTTATTAAACCTTTAACTTTCCTAATCTTCTTAACATGTTTAGGAATCCTCGCCTGTTGAATCACTCTATACGCTACAATACTGCCTACTACACCTATAACAGCTCCTGTTATCAAGATAAAGTAAAATGTTGGTACATTTGGAAATATCTCTTCCATTTTTATCTGGATTGTTATAGGGATATATACGGTTTTATAGTTAGTCTTCTGTATTGTTATTTCTCCAGAAAGAGTATTACTCGATGTGAAAGCTTTGGGATAATTTTTGAGAAAACTAAAGGTGTAGGTTCCATCTCCATTATTAATAATATCTATATCATATGGTTGATCATCGATTGTAAGGATAATAGTCGCATCAATTATTTGAGATTGATCCTTAGAATTTTCAAGAGTAACGTCAAAAGTTAAACTATCCCCAGATATTACTTTAACCAGATTTTCTTTAAACTCCTCTGAGAAATCGTAGTCAAATATTCTATTATTTAAAAGTACTGTAACGTCAATTATCTGTGTTGTAAAATTCGCTTTAGAAATAATAATACCTGTTGTTGAAGTTTCAGAAGTTGCATCTTCGTCTAATCGAGTGTAATTTGCTATATTTACTGAATATGATCCGCTTCCCCCTTCAATAAAGGGATAGTTGACATTTTGATAACTCATTGATACCGTAGCTCCTTGTAATGGAATATTTCTAGTTAAATCATGAAGCGACATACTTAAATCTATAGAAACTCCATTTTCTATCGTCATGATACCATCAATTATTTTACCTGGCTGTAAAGCATAACTAAATTCTCTTGACCGAATTTCTAAATTTATGAGAGCTGATTTTGGTTTATAGTTTTGTTTGTGTAAAGTAACATATAAATAGTAATTACCAATCTCTTTTAATTCCGTTTTAAAATCTAAGACATGAGAAGTATTAATATTTTGAACTAAATCTCCAGAACCATGTAATCCAGGAATTCTAGTTCCATTTGGATATAAGCGTTCCCAAATATAGGTTGCAGCGGTTAAATTACCAATATTCTCCGAAATCAATGTATCTTGATAAGTGAATTCGAAGGGATTAGGATTCTGAACCCACACTTTCGAGCTGAGATAAACTAAGTCAAGTTCTCCATTGAGTGATGTTGGTCTTTCTGTAATACTAAGAGAAGTTAATAAAGTCTGCGTTGTATAATTTTCCCATATAGCTTTAACTGTGATTGATCGCAATCCCCAAACTTCTGCTAAAGATGTATTTAAGCTTGTTGTGTAATAACCTGCATTATTAGGGTCTTCATAGAATTGAATAGGATCAAGACTTAACCATTCATAGGTCAGTATAGCATCGGTAAATGGAGAATTTGTATCGTTATAATATTTGACAGTTAAATTAATTGATTCGCCAAACACTTCTGAAATTTCATCGATTTCAATTGAGGTGTTATCATAATCATGCATACTTAACACAGTTGGGACGGCTTCTACATAAATAGTGCCACTTATATCCGAAGGGTCAATGTAGGATTCTTTAGTTCCGGAAACAATAACCGAATAGACTTCACCTCCTCTAGTTCCTGCTGATAACAGATTTGAATTAAACGTAGCCGTAAAAATACCTGCTCCCACTCCTGGATCCATATTTAGTGTGAAGTAGGTTTTAGCGCCTATACCTGTACTTCTAACTGTGCAATTTATCGTTGTTGGCACCGTCACTGGGAGGGAAGGAGTAGCCCAATCATCATCAGTTTTAGTGAAATTAACACTTACAGTTACATCTTCACCCCACATAGCTTGCTCTACTACATCTAGATCTTCAAACATAGTTTTATACTTGCTCATATTTATCACTACTCCTACTCCGTAATGGAGCTTCAGAGTAATATTTTTTTTGCTCCATAAGGTGTAATTGTAATAATATGCAGTAAAATCCTTCCATTGATCTGATTCAGTTACATTAACATCTACATGATCTCCAAGAAAAGTTAAAGTGAAATTATATGTATACCCTCTTAAAAACCAAAAGGGGACATCTGTGTTTCCTTGTCCAAATGTATACCCTGTACTGTATATATCCGTTTTTAAATCAACATCAAATCCTGCGACTCTACCTTGTGTGCTATTAACATTTACAAAGCAAGAAGGAACACCACCATCATATGTATCAACAATCTTTATATTCAGCTTAACTAAATCTGTAACGTTATAGACATTTGTAGTTTCAGTGAAATTAACGTTTATCACACCCTCACATGTTGTAATTGAGGAATTATCACCTATGAGTTCAACCAATAAACCAAACGCTTCGTAAGAATCTCCTGGCAAATTGGCTGAAGCTATAGGAGGATACCTTATATCAAAATCGATGATATCTTGTATATCAGCCGAAACATAAGTCGTATTTTCATATATCAGATTACCCTCTATTGAATTATTATTATCAATATAATAAATGCGAACACTAGTAAAGTCACAGCCCTGATCAAGCAAAGAAATATTTATATTTGCATGTGTAATTTTCTTATTTCCAAGTTCTGTTAAAGATCCATTTGTATAAACCCGTTGACTGACATTGAAAACAGGATCGTCAATGGCATTTAGATTGAGTTGTTTTATATACAGTGTTTGGGCTAGATCCCTATTATTCTGTTCATAATTAGATCTATATATATAACTCGCATTCAATGCTGTAGGATTAAGATTGTAATCATCATTATCATAAAATACTTGATAATAATAATCTGACTGATTTTTCCCACGAAAAGTCGCTTTACCATTTACATCAAGAGTTAAATTTGCTAATAATTCTCCACTTCCCGCAGAATCATTAACTAAAACATAACCTAAATATAATGGTTCTTTATCATAATCGACTATTTCAAAATCAATAGTCCACATTTTCAGTGGAAGATCAAATGTGTGTTGAGCAGTATTTATTGTATAATTTGTGAAACCAACTATCGCACTACTATTATAAACAACTATCTCTTTACCTTCTGGTAGAGTGTAATTTACAGTAAAATTGTAGGCTCCAAAGCTTACACTTGGAAATATAGCTGATCCATCATCAGAAGTGTATTGTGTATCTAAAACATCATAGAGGGAGCCAGTACTATTAATTAATGAAATTTTTGCGTTTGGAACTATTCTTCCGTCAACATCTCGTGCAATAATAGTTATTTCTGCTTTCCTCTGTTCTACAAATGGGTCTAAATCTGTTTGTAGTATATAATTAAATCTAACACCATCGATTTGTCCAAATGCCGATACCGCTGCGCCTTCTAAACCATACATGCCAAATTCGAGAAAAACCAGCTTACCTTGATGAGCGGTTACATCAAAACTCAATGGACCATTTACATCATTTGCAAAAATAGCTGTATTAGTAGTGCTTTCTTCATCCATATATACATTTACTAACCTTTCCTTATTATTGTTATTAGTTCCGGTACTCTCCCAACGCTCAGCATATTGACCTAAAATATTATGTCCTGAATCCATTGTTTGGATATAATCTTCGGAAATTCTAGCAAAATATTGTACAAAATTATTTCTACTCTTATCATAAACTCTAATATTACGCCAAAAATTAATATAGATTTTAGGTGAACCTGAGCCTGCGATTTCTGGAATAATGAAGGGGTAACTATATAATGTTCCAATAAAATCTTCCCCGGCACTTGATTCTATCACCTCGTGATCTGTCACCCCCCATTTAAATGTATAATCTCCTTTCAAAATTTCATGTTGGTTATTGTATACAGATATATTATGCTGATAATCTACTCCTGGTGGACTATTCGGAGTATAATCAGTATTTCCGACATCATATGGAACATCGTCTGTCCAGTTCCACCCAACAACACCATTGATTCGTGTTGGATCAGGTGCGTTTGATTTATTTTCGAACTCAAAATTACCGTTTCTGATCCAACCAAAACTATCACTGGGATCATTTGTTGCTGTATTCATAAAATAGTGCCCCTCCTCATCTATTTCTGCTGTTGGCTTTCCGAAGTATAAGAATGTATCAGACTCAGTAGTTCCAGCAGAAATGTTTGTATCAAACCATACTGTTGTTTGATTTATATTAGGGAAATCTTTTTCAAAATAATATTTTCTTAAATTCCCATCCTCTATAATTCTGAGGTCACTTAAATCGGAGTTCAATTTTCCATCATCTACGAGATCAGCATGATTAAAAGTAATGTTTACCGCATAATCAGTAAAATTTACAGCATAAGGATTTGTGACGTTAATTATTTGTCGGTAACTATATGATTTATCCCACCAAGTTACATTACTAGAATCACTATACTTTAGGTTTAAGAGATTATTATTATTGTCTTCCTCTCCTTCATTCGTTAATTCTGGAGTAGAATTGTAAACATTTGTTAAAAAAGTTCCGAAGACGCTTGTCATTAATACTATTGAAATCAGCGTTAAAGTCTTAAATCTAGGTTTTATTCTCGTTTTATTATTCATAAGAAATCATTTTTTTTTTAATATATATTTTTTATCTAAAATTGATTATAAATATATTTTTAAAAATAATATGGGAAAAGTTAAATAAAACATTATGGATATCATTAAATTCTTAAACAAATTTAGTGAGTGAGAAAAGCTAAATATTTGATTCTAATTCCCCACTTTAAGCTTGTTTGTCTAATAAAAGAAAAATCTTTCTTTTTTTGTGGTGATTTGGATTATCTATTATGAAATTTCCTGTAAATCCAGTATTATCAGCAATTATTTTGCCAATAGTTTCCATAAGCACTTTGTTCTTAGGATAAAATTGAAAAATTACTCGGGAATTTGGCTTTAGAATATGAAAAAAAGATTTAGAGAGATTTTTTAGCAAGATATGCATACTTTTATCATTAATATCTCTAAATACCCATTGTAATGCCGAAATAGAAATAATAGCATCAAATGTATTCGGCTTAAAAGGCGTAAAACACATATCTGCATTAATGGGATTTAAAAAACTAATATCATAATATTGTAAGAAATTTCCTATAATATCAAGGGCAACTGATCGATATCCAATTTCATTTAAATACACTGCTGTAAATCCCGCTCCACAACCCGCATCTAAAATTAAAGCTTCATTTTTTTTTAGATCTAATAATTCTAAAGCTCTAATTGTAATTTTTTCTTGAATCCTCATTATGTTTTTTGAGTTAGCATATGCTCTAAGAATTTCCCCTTTAAAATAATCTGAAACTTTTTCATAAATTTCTTCTGGTCTTTTCTTTTTTACATTAAAATAATAATCTTCATTCAAATTCCTTTAACTCTAAAGCTCTTTATCAATTAACCCATATTGAACGGAGTAAATTCAAATTTCAATATTAAATCAAAAATTTTATTAAATTTTAAATATTTATAACTTTATTCAGCTTTTATTCTGAATAAAAATTTCTGATTTACATTTATTATGTCTGAAAAAGAAGAAAAACAGATTGTTAGAAAAAGCACTCTTAATCTAAGAAGAAAATATGGGAGGACCAAACTAATCAATGTGGTCGAAAGAGACGCATTTGTTCCAAAATCTGTCGAAAAAGAAATCAAAGAAGCGATCTTAAAAAAGAAAAGTATCTTAGCAACTGATATCGCCTTAAGGTATGATATAAGAGTCTCTACAGCAAAAATACTCTTAAAAAGCTATGAAGAAGAAGGATTAATCAAACTATTTGATCCTTCCCTAAAATTAAAAATCTACGTTCCATCTTCATAGTAAACTAAAACCTTTTATCTGGTTAGATTTTTTTCTAAGAGAACTTTTGAATCTTCTGAGCTATTACTTTTAACAAGAAATTAAATTTATATTCTATGATATTAAGATAAAGATATAGATATTAATTATGAGATTTGCAGATGTAGCCTAGCTGGTAAGACGCCGGCTTCGAGCGTATCTTATAATAACCGAGAGAGCCGGTGCGCGTAAGCGTTCGGGGGTTCGATTCCCTCCATCTGCGCTTTTATAAAATTATTGTATTATTTGTAAAATTAAGTTTTCCATTTGAGGTTTTGCTGCTTCAATCTTGTCTAATACAGAAATGGTTTTTTCTAAATCTTTCTTATTCTCTTCGACTATAAATAACAAATAGAAATCTAGATTCCCAAATTTGAGAACTTCAATAATACCTGAGAATCTTTCGCCACTTTCAAATTTATCTGAAAACTCAAGTAAATTTCTATTCTCACCTACAACACGTTTTTGTAGCTCTAAATAAATTTCATAAATCTTTAATTTTTCTCTTAATTGAAGATGTGGTCGGAAAAATTCTCCAAGCGTTATTCCCTTGGCATCAAATAAAGCGATTAATATTGAGTTGTAGTTTTTACTTATTTCGGCAAATAAATTTGATACCATCTCCATCTTTTCGAATAACATTGACAAGCCACTAGAAAATGCATCCATAATTGACTTTATGTCAAAAATCGTAGTCTCAAAGAAAAATATGTCAAAAGCATTAGAGTAATGTGTTAGCGCTTGTTTTAGTGTTAGTATCTTTTTGTTAATTTCTTTTTCGGCTACAAGCTGTGGATCGAATTTGTGAAACATTACGAGCACTTTAGGGTCTTCTTGTTCTTCCTTATAGAAAAGCAGAATTTTTTCTAAATAATCTATCGATTCAATATATCTATTATAATCTTGGGCATCTATTACGAAGAAAACTAAATCTGCACCACCAAGATATTTTGTTGGATTTTTTAGGTATTCTTCTCTGTATTGCTTTTGTCCTCCAAAATCTAAACGGGAAAACTCTATACCCAAAAATTTAAAAGAGTCTCTTGCTATTCTTCTGGTTGGTAGTAAAACTCCAATATCTTCCTCAAAACCGAACCGTTTAGTTATAGCTGTTATAATACTGGTCTTACCGGCGTTATCGAGGCCCATGAAGGCTAATTTCTTTGACATAATAATTCACTTAATCTAAAAATCTTTTAAAAATTAAAATACTCGTTTTCTAAATTATTCAATATAAAGAAACATTAATAAATACTTACATTTGGAAAGAAACCAATTTTAACCTATAAAAGAGCTAAAAAAAAAAGATTAACCCCCTGCGAGTGCATATGAAAGATACAATTCATCATTATCTTTAAGGATTGTTCTATATTTCTTTAAATATTTGATATTTCGCCCATTTAATAAGATGAGTATTTGAGGATTGAATTTCTTTTTATTTTTACTTAGGAGTTCATTATCTAATTTATCTTTATGCTCCTTTATAAACTGAGTTATTATATCTCCGACCGTTTTACCCTCATATTCTATACTTTTCTTATCAACCCTTAATTGAAAGATGTTTAATAGATTTAATTTTATTTTAGCCATAAGAGTTCTGATCTTAATTTTGATATTTTAAATTCTACTATAAAGAATTTTGGTGCTTTACGTTTATTGTTCATAAAAGTTGATACTATTAAAAGTTATTTTTTGCTAAATTGAAACCTTAATGTAAATATAAATAACCAGATTCACTTAAAAATTGTTATATAATACCTCCCAATTACTTTTATATCCCCCGTTTTTAAATTATGCTCATTTAATGTCATCAATCCATCTTTATAAATATTAATTTCCACAAAAGATTCATCGAAATGAGTTCCCTCAAGATTTCCTCCATTTGAAAATACAGTATTTTCAATTTTAATATTGAAAGAAATACTTGGTGTACTATTCAAAACCAGGTCTACTTGCGTACGTGCAAATTGGGAAAGAACATCACCAGAATCTATTAATTCAGTCCTCCACACGGAAAGAGGTGTTGGAATTAAATTGTGAAAGCAGCAAACACCAAATATTTTTTGATGACTAAGACTTAAAACTTTATTAATATATTTTTGTAATCGTTTTCTTCCAATAAATCCCGTTTTAGAATCCTGAGTTGTCGAGTCGATTCCTTGAAAATAAAGTGTATCATTTTCATAAAGGGGATCAGAAGGCCCTATTATTCTTTCCCAGTGATTCAGAACTGAAGGTTTAGAATCAGAATAACCAGGAACAACAATATAAGGATATTTTAGCTTATCTAGTTTCTCTTTTGCTATTTTAAACTCTACTTCATAACTATTTCTAGTGAGATTCCCTGAGTGAACAATAAGATCGATATTTTTAATTTTATGTATCTCATTAATTGCTCGATCTAAATTAGTGGTTTTGTTTTCTGTTTTCTCAGAGATGAAGGAATTTGAGATCTGAATAAATTTACATATTGGAATTTTATTTTTTTCAATCTGAACTGGAGAATAATAATTGATTTCTCTATTTATTTCTCTTATATAGCTGGATTCAAATATTGGAATTACTCTAAAATTAAGTTTGCGTCCTTCAATATCAATAATATTATAAGTGAAAAGTTCTCTGTAACGGGTTTTGTTACAACAAAATGTTCCTGAGTTAAAAATATATAAATCTTTCTCACTGCTTGAAACCTTATATAGGTTAGAAATATGGCGATGACCATTTAATACCAAATCTGTCTTTGCTTCGATAAGCATTTTTAGCATATTTCCAGAATCATCAATAGCGGATCTTTCTTTTCCTGTGTTTGGAATTGGAATCAATTGATGGTGAAAACATACGATTTTAACTTTATTCTCTCTTTCTGGGTGTTCTAAACGTTTTCTGACTGAATCTATTACATTTTGGTGAATAATACCTCCGGGTAAATCTGGTTTTGTACTATCTACTCCTATTACATAAAGTTCGTCATCTTCATACTCATAATGCCGCTTTCCAATCATTTCTTCAAAGAGTAAATACCCTACATTTAACGCATCATGATTTCCAATTAATACCATGATATCAGCTCCCAATTCAGGTTCAAACTTTTTAAATTGCTCAAGAGTATATTCATATTCTAATAATGTTCCCCCATGAGTGATATCTCCTAAATGGAGGTACATAGACACATTTTTTATATCATTAATCTTTTTAACTCCAAGATCAAAAGCTTTGTGATTAAACGCTTCTCCTGTAGGGGTAATATGAGTGTCAGATATTATAACAATTCTCTTTTTAGAATATTTCCGATCATTTAACTTAAAAGATTTCTCAGTTATCATATTTATTCTCTATTCTTTTTCATCTTAGCAGGATGTCCGATATTTATTGAATTTTCTATTAACACATCATCTATTTTTGTATAAGAATGAGCTGATAGTTTTGCATTTTGTTCCATATGTGTTCCTGGCATTATTATACACTTTGCACCAATCAAAACATTATCCTCAATTATTATCCTCTTTAAAAAGAATTTATCTTGCTCAATTCCGAAGCTTAGCAGAGTACTGCCCATCCCTAAAATAACATTATTTCCTATGGATACGAATTCAGAAGAAATCCAACTATTATCATTTATTCCATTTTTTCCTATTTTTACACCAAAAAATCGTAATATAAAACGATTTTTAAGCCAAGGAAATGGATTTGAACCATTTATAAAAAGCGGCCATTTTTTTGCGATATTCCTTAAATTCCAAAATAAGTAATTCTTATCTTTCAAATCTCTATCAAATACTCCTTCCTTTGGAAGAAAAAGTAAATTAATTATAGTTAGAAATAAAAAAGAAAACAATACCGCACTTAGTTGCAAAACATGAATCAGAATGAGTATATTCAATGGCACTAACAAGAAGAAAATTAAATAAAATCCTGTTTTCCAAAGTAAAATAACGTAAACATATTCTAAAATTATACAAGGATAAAAACTTAAGAAAACAATGATTAAATATAGGAAGAGATACTTATTGCGAATCCCTTCATCAATGGGGGAGGGAGAATCACCCTTTAAACTAGCTGGTTGGAACATTAACCGTCTTTACCTCCAATTTTATATTTTTTATTACCCTCATTATCTATATCCTTTTTCCCGCCTTTAATTCTCTCTGCTTTTTGTAGTGATTCTTCTACTGATTGAATTGGAAATGTCATACTCACAGGTGTCCCCACATGAATTAGGTCTCCTTCTAAGTGTTGATCTAACCATGTATAGCTGTTTGCACCAAGTATTGCGCCATCCTCTAATATAGTACCCGGAGAAATTATGGTTTGAGGCCCTACAATACAAGTTTTTCCTATCTTTACTTTTTTAATCACAATTTTATCTTGATAAATGAGATGTGAAAAAATACATATATGGAGCGATGTCATGGTAAAATCACCAATCTCTACTAACTGAGGATCAATATAACCTTCATAAGCAACTACATTTCTCCCAATGCGAACACCAAGTAATCGGTAAACCATAATATCTGACCAAGGTAATGGTAAAGCCCTTGCTAACCAAATAGGGAAATAGACAGTCCAAAATCTTCGATGCGTATATTTCCATTCTTTACTTCCTCTTAAAAATATACCCTCCTTTGGAGGACATAACTTATTTAAAATTTTAAAAATTCCTGCTGAAAATAGAATAATAGAAAAAGCAAACAGAAGAATGTTTCCATAAATATTCATTGGAAGTAATAACCATTCCCACCATTCACCTACTAAAACATATGGTAAAAAACCCTTACCTGTTAATAAGAAATATAGATCATTGTAGAACCACAAATTTAGTGAAAGTAGAACAAAATATCCAAAAAATAATTGAAGAATTATAACTAGCGTGAATGGTGTTTTAAAAACTCCTGAGGTAGAGATATAATCAATTTCAAATCGAGCATTATCTTTATTTTGCATTTGAATTAAACAAACTTCACTTATGATTTCATTATATTATATTATAATTTCGAAAATAATTAAATAATAATATACAATTTTAGTAAAAACAATTAAAAACTTAATTAAATATGATTTATATATTATTAAATAAAATTATTCATAAAATCAATTTATATCAATAATAATAATATATAATTCACATATCGAGATTTAACTAATATAGGTGATATAAAATTAGTATTGACTGGAAAAGAGCAGAGGAAAAACCCGATAAAAAAATGTCTGTCACAGGCAGATTCTTATTAGATCTCAGAGCAAAAGTAAATGATTTGGAAAAACAATTAACCGATACAAAAAATGAATTAACAGAAACTAAAGAAAAACTCGAAAAAACTGAGAACGCTCTAGCTGATACTGAGGATTTGCTTCGACAAACTGAAACTGAACTCGCAGAATCAAAAGATATGCTTGAAAAAAGTAAAGCTGATAATCAAACAGTAATTAGTGAAACAAACGGAGCGATAAATAAATTAAATGCCGAGCTTGAGAACACTAAAAAAGAACTTGAAGAACAGAAATCAAAATCGACGGATCTTGAGAATAATTTATCCATAAAAGACGCAAAACTTTCAGAAGTTGAAGAAAAAATTACATCCTTAACCTCAGAATTAGAAACAGTAAGACCTGATTTCGAGGGAAAGATTTCAGGGTTAGAGGGGCAATTAAATGAAGCTAATACCAAAATTGCAGCAAATCAAGAAGAAATGAGCACTCTTAGCACTCAATTAGAAGAAGCAAATTCTAAACTTTCAGCTGCTGAAGCAGATAAAGAACATCTTAATTCAGAATTAAGTGAAACTAAGGAAGCTTTATCCCAAAAAGAAAGCGAAATTCAGAACCTAGCAACTAAAATTACCGAAACTGAAGGAGTAATAGAATCTACAACAGCTCAACTTAGCGAAGCAGAAGAAGAATTAGAGGAATTTAAGCCTCCAGAATTAGGCACAGGAGGATTTGCAAGCGAAGAGCGAATTACGTGCCCCATGTGCGGAGCTGTTGGAAGGAATATAAAAACAATCGAAGATAAAACCAAAGTTCTTTCATATGTCGGACATATTCCAATGTATGCTAAGAAGAACGTCTGCAAAAAATGCGGGTATGAATTTTAAGTTAAAAAGATTATAAATATCTCATTATGGCACATCAATTAAATGTTAGCCAATTGTTGTAGTTTTTTTTCTTTTCCTTTTTTCTTTTCTAATATTGTTTAGGTTAATTAAGGTAGATAATAAAAGTAATTTTCAAAATTTTAAAATATATTAATCGTTTTTATTAAAATTATGAGTGATCATCCAAAAAAGAAATTTATAGGAACTTTATCACAAAAAGAACTAGTAAAGCTGTACTCAAAGCATGTTAATGCCCCGAAAGTACGCATGTTTAAAGGGTTTGGTTTAGGAATCATTCCTGGTGAAAGAAAAGGAGTTAAATTAAAAACATTAGAGGGTTTACGAGTAGGAGAGCCTCCGATAGAATTGTATAATTGCCGATCCTCGGGGGGTGTATTTAATTTAGGTCACCAAAATCCTAGGATTATACAATTTCTTAAAAATGCGTTAGATGGAGGATTAGATATAGGAGACCATTTACTTTTATCAGAATGGAGAGCTTTATTAGGAAAAAAATTAGCTGAATTAATGCCTCCCGGAATTACTAAGACAACATTTGGAGTTGGTGGAGGAGAAGCCGTAGATTGTGCTATTAAGTTTTCAAGGGCTTATACAAAAAGAAAGGGATGTGTCTCTGCGATTGGTGGTTACCATGGTCATACGGGCTTTGCTTTACTCACAGGTGATCCTGAATTCAAGGATCCATTTCTATGGAACTTCCCTGAATTTCAACAGATTCCTTTTGGAGATATTGATGTTATGAGAAAAGCAGTAACCGAATATGTTGCTTGTGTAATATTAGAAACTATTCCCGCTTCGGGTGGTGTTTTAATCGCACCAGAGGGATATTTTGCTGAAGTTCGAGAGATTTGCGATGAAAAAGGAGTGATGATGATAATTGATGAAGTTCAATCAGGTTTAGGTCGAACTAGTGTATTTTGGGCAATCTATGGAGGGTTGTATCCAGATGAAAAAGTCATACCAGATTTCATTGTATGTGCAAAAGGAATGAGTTCTGGAGTGTACCCTTTATCTACTTGTAGTTATAAACCATTTATAGAAAAATCTGTTTTCAAGGATGACCCTTTTGCTCAATTATCCACTACGGGAGGCTCCGATCTTGGATGTGCAATTGCTTTTGAAATGTTGGAAATTCAATCAGACCAAAAGTTTTTAGACCATGTTAAAGAAATGGGACAATTATTTGGGAATGGATTAAAAGAAATTGTGGAAGAAAATTCCGAAATTTTAAAGGAAGCTAGAGGTAGGGGTCTCATGTGGGGGCTAGAATTCTTCAAGGAGGAAACTAGCCAATTAGGAATGCTTAGTATAATAAAAGAGGGTGTTCTGCTTAATTATTGTGCAAATAAGAAAAATACACATATCATAATGCCACCTTTAATAGTAAGGAAAGAAGAAATTGAAGATATTTTAAAACGAATCAATAAAGGAATATTAAATTTAAAAAAGCTCATCATATAATAGAGTTTTGCTGCTCCCAATTTACTCAAAGGATATTATATCAGAAAAGCATAAAAAATAAAAAAAAAAATGTTATTTACATTCTAGATTTTTTCTCTTCGTGGATTTCTTGAAGTTTCGCTTTTACAATCATTAATCTTTCGCCATGTAAAGGATATTTGTAAATAGCTAAGATTGCGATTACTAATGCGACAGCTGGATAAACAAACATCAAAATTCGAAGTCCAATTTGTATCTCTTTAGTTACTGTCCCGATCACATCCCAATCAGCAATGATAAAAACTGGACCTATACTTAGGAATACAACAATGACAGCTAATCTAAGAAAGAAAGCATTTACTCCATAGTATCCTGCTTCTCTTCGAATACCTGTGTTTACTTCATCTTCGTCAATGATATCAGAAACAATTAGGTCAATTATATATAAGGACCCTGATAATCCAAGACCAATAAAGAAAAATACTATCATTGCAATTGCTACCATATTTTCACCAAGAAACATTAATGGCAGTAAAGTTAAAATCCAAGTTGCCATTGAAATCATCCAAGCTTTCCTATTACCTAGCTTCCTAACCACTGGTTTCCATAAGAATGTGATGAAAATAGCCGAAGAAAGAAATGTACAAGCTAATAATAGAGATACCATTAATCCTTTTTCCATACCTAATACTGCTTTAGCATAGAGTGGGACTAAGGTAGGCAAGATTCCATAAACAAACCAATTCGCAATTTCCGCGGGAATATACCATCTGAATGATTTACTTTTCACGCACATTTTAATGGAGTCGAAAAAACCTGGCGCATTCTTGTAATCCTGTTTAAATTCACCTTTTTCTCTTGGAGTAAATTTTATGAAAATTACCCCGATAACTACAATAATTATAGCAACGACTATTCCAAATAGTTGATATTCTCCTACTGTTTTAGGTGAAGAATCTGAATAATTATCAATGAATACTCCTGGTAAAATAAATGCTATAAATAAACCCAAAATAAGAAAAACTTGTCTAACGTTGTTAGCTTTTATTCTATCATCTTTAGAAAGAAAAGTTTCAGGAAATAAAGAGGTTGCATTAAGAGAATACATCGTATAGAATAATTCGAATACAATTATTATAATCAAGAAATATGCAAAATTACCTAGTTGATTTTCAACACCAATAGGTAAGGGAGGTGTAAATAATAGAAACATAATTATGCCAAGAGGTATTATTGCTACCATAATGTAGGGAAGGCGACGTCCAAATCTGGTATGTGTTCTATCTGATAAGTATCCTAACATTGGATCATTAAAGCTATTCCAAACCGCCCAAATGATAAACCCAACTGTGATAAGAGTAATACTGAGTTGAACAACAGCGAAATAGAATGTAAAAACTAGAAATGTAAAGGTTTGATAAGCAGCTTGATCTGCAATTTGACCAGTAGCAAAACTAGCCCCTCTTTTAAAAGAATACTTTTCACTATCTACTTTTTTTTTCTCGTTCATAATTATTTTTTTTAATATAATTTTTAAATTGTTATTATATCTTTTTTTTTCCTAATAAACTTTTAATTCCTAATTTTTTCAGAGGTAAAAGCTTAAATTTTCAGAAATTCCTACCAATAATAGATTAATATGGATTTGGAGAAACTTTTTAAGCCTAAATCAATGGCAGTGGTTGGCATTAGTAAGAAAAATCCACTTAGCCCTGGTAGAATCGTGTTAGTAAAAAACGAATTTGAGATGCAAGTGAAAGTATATGGGATTTATCCCACTGGTGGAGAAATAGAGGGAATTAAGCTTTATGAACGTTTAGATAAATTACCAGAAATACCCGATTTATTAGTAATAGCAGTCGGACCTGATGATACATTAGAATATATAAAAGATTGTATTGACCTAGGCATTCCATCAAGCGTTATAATTGGAGGTGGATTTGCAGAAATCGGGGGGAAAGGCAAAAAAAGACAAGAACTCCTTGAAAAACTTGCAACAGAAGGTGATCTTGCAGTTCTTGGCCCTAATTGCTTAGGCGTCTATGCAAGTCCAATTGTAGACACGATATTCTTACCTACAGAGCGTATTACCAAACCACCAAAAGGTTCCGTAGCACTGATAAGTCAAAGTGGTGGGGTTTTAGTTGATCAATTTTTTCTTAAATTTAAGGAGAGAAACATCGGGGTATCAACAGCAGTTTCTATAGGTAATCGTGCTGTTGTGGATGAAGTCATGTTATTAAAATATTTTAGTCAAGTAGATCCGGAAACAACAAATATCGTATTTTATTTGGAAGGCTTTAAAGAAGGTAAAGCAAGAATATTTTTACAGTTAGCAAAAGAATCAGAGGATACCGTAATAGTGTATTTTGGTGGGCGAACAAGAGAAGGGAAGGTAGCAACTCAATCACATACAGCATCATTGGCAGGTGATTATAAAATCATATATTCTGCTTTGAAGCAACATCACGTAATCCAACCTCACTCAGAAAGAGAATTGTTAACGTCTTTAAAAGTTTTTGATGTATTATCTAAACGAAGAAATCCATTTGGTAAAAATGTTGTAACCTACGGTGATGTAGCTATTGTCTCTGTCTCTGGAGGTCATGCTGTTTTAGCAAGTGACATGCTCAAAAAATATGGATTAAATGCAGTGCGATTTACACCTCAGGAAAAAAGAGATTTAAAAAACCTAATGAATCCTACAGCTCGACAAATTGCTTCTTTTAATAATCCTATTGATCTCACAGGCTCAGTATTAGATACTGATATAGAAGATGTAATTCGATACTTATCAGACATCGAGAGAATTGAATGTATTATTTTATTACTCTTGCCTTATCCTCCCAATATCTCATTTCAAATTGGTAGAAGGATCGCAAATATAGTTATGTCTAAAAATAAGCCCATTGTATGTTTTGTTCCTTATATCTCTAAGTATTCGATAATTATAGAATCATTAGAATTAGCATACATTCCTGTGTTTCATTCTATAAAAGGAGCAGTTCAAGCAGTATCAGCACTAAAACATAGAACAAGAATAAATAACTTAAAGAAGAATAACCAATTTTGGAAAGAAAAATAGAAGTTATAATCTTCTATGTGACATCAATAACTTCATCTATTTCTTCTATTGATTTTGTTATATAATTTTCATCATCAATAAAGAGATCAATTGCACCGTGAGGGCATACGGAGATGCATCGCCCACAACCTCTGCAATCTTGAGTAATAAAAGCCTTTTTGTTTATTAAATGTATGGCATCAACAAAACAATATCCATTAACGCATATACCGCAACCTTTACATTTTTCTGAGACTTTTACAGTTACTCCTTCCATCTTCTTAATTTTATTACCAATCTTGGGTGATAATATTGGAGATATACGCCATAAACAGCAGCATGGGCAGCAATTACAAATACTTAAGAGTTTTTTCCCCGGTTTTACACCAAGCCATTGCGCATCTAGTCTATTTCTCCCAATCATGTGAACCAGCCTTGCCTCTTCACATTTTTTCAAATGCTCTAGAGCTTCTTCTTTGGTAACTAGCTTACCTAATTGTGGATTAATATCCATTACAGCATCTCCAAGAAAGAGGCACCCCAAATCAATAGGATAATCCTTACATTTCATACTAGATCTACAAATACAGAAATTCATAACCCAATGGTGGTTAGCTTTTTCAATGAAATGTTTTAGCACTTGGGAAGGTAATACGACTTCATCATATTCTCCTAAAGATTGATTTATTTTAATGCTTCGATCTTGTGGAAGATAAATTATATCATCTCCTCTGAAAAGTAGGTAATCAAAAAGAGATCCAAGAATAGGTAAATTTGTTAACTTGGCTATTATTTTTACATTAGGAAATGTTTTTTTCAATAGTTTTACAAACCATAAAGGCCGTGCCATGTTGTAATTCCCCTAATAAAATATTTATTAGATATGTTTAGAAGTGAATTTAAATATTTGGATTATATTCTTCAAAAATTGAGTTAAAATCTCCTAATTTTTTTTTGTAAGGTTTTAGTAAAAAAGAATAGCTGTGTTCAATATTCTTTTTTATTCTGTATGGCTCTAGAATATCTCTAAACCCAAAAAGACTTCCCCCAACTCCTTTTTGTTTATAATCAATATTGACAGTTATAGTATTTCTTTTAGGTAGTTCATGTACATGATTTGCTTTCTCCAAATCTTCCATTGTATATGGCCATGCACTCATATTAAGATAAGTGTCCCCAATATCTGATATGAACAAACCGATCTCTTCATTATCTGTTAAAGCTGCCCAACGGACGTCAGTTCTGTTACCATTTTCTTGAGGGCGAACATAATCATGAATTAATTCCTCTACTAAACCAGAATAAACTCCTACCGCTGCCCCTGTTTTCCTGTCAGCATGTGTTTCATGTGGACCTCTTCCAAACCATGTTAATGTGTTAAACCTACTTGGAATTGCCATCTGCATTCCAAATCGAATCATATTCCTTTTTGGTGTAAAGGTATTTTTCACTATCACATCTCCTAGTCCATTAACATTATATTCAGTAAGATGGTCTGATTTTCCTAGAGGAACTTTTGATATAACTGTAATACATACCTCGCTCTCATCTACCTTCTTTATAGAAATTTTTTTAATTATACGATTTCGGTTTGCTCTTTTCCAGGTATAAATTATTCTTTTTAGTTTTGGTGCGAAATTTAGCAACATCTGGTCATTATCAATTGGTGCTCTCCAAAAGTTAGGGATTAAAGGTTCAGATATTAAATCTATATCATCAATAGAATATGATTCTAATGCTCCGGTTTTCTTTCCAAAAATAATTTTAAAACTAATTCCTTCTACAATAATAGATACTTCAGTTTCTCTCACTTTAATGTCTGGAGTTGGTTCCTTCTTTTCACTTATTTTAGGTATAATTTCAAAAGGTATCTTGAATTGATCCCAAGCTATTATATGACCCCTTTTAGCCCATGATGTATCTTCAGAAAGAGGGAATGTTAAAGAAAGATGATATTCAGTTCGCGATTTTAATTCGGGGGGCTTAAAGGGAACTGAAATTTGTTGAATTTGTTTAGGCCCTAATGATAAATTAGGTACTAAACCTTCTTGAATTGTCTCACCATTTGCTGTTAATTTCCATAAAATATCAACAATATCAAGGGAAGAAAAGTTATATTTATTATGAATCTTCACTATTCCATTAATTAAATCAACTGGAATTACTTTAATGTTTTGATGGACCTTTTTCACTTCATAAAGTGATGGATTTGGGGCGCGATCGGGTAATAATATACCATTACAGCAAAATTTTTTATCATTAGGTTCATCTCCATAATCTCCTCCATATGCCCAGAATTCTTTACCGTCAACAGATATCTTTCTTAATCCTTGGTCTATAAAATCCCATATAAAACCACCAATACAATTGTCATATTTTTCAAATACATCCATGTATTCCTGAAAATTACCGAGTGAATTCCCCATGGCATGAGCATACTCACATAGCATTCGAGGTTTATGTTTATACTGTTCTGGCTTTAAAACTTTAATAGGATTTCTCCTCCGCACATTTTTCAATTGACCCGATTTTTCAAGGGCTTTAGTGCTAGAATACATTGTGCTAAATACATCAGAGACCTCTAGATTTGGATCCCCCTCGTAATGGAAAGGTCTTGTGGAGTCGATTTTAAGCGCTGCTTCTTTCATTTTTTTAAAATTATCTCCATAGCCGGCTTCATTCCCTAAAGACCACATAAATATACAAGGATGATTTTTATCTCTCTCAACCATTGATACCATTCGATCTATGCAGGCTCTCGTCCATTCAGGGCGACTTGCTGGTATTTTTTTACGTAAGCCGTGAGTTTCTAAATTGCATTCATCAATAACATAAATACCGTACTCATCACATAACTCATACCATTTTGGATCATTTGGATAATGACTCGTACGGACCGCATTAATGTTGTTCTGTTTTAAAATTATAATATCCTGAAGCATTCTCGAATAAGGGATCGCCCTTCCATGATCAGGATCGTGTTCATGCCTATTTACACCTTTAAATAATATTGAACGACCATTAATGAAAATCTGAGAATTCTTAATTTCCACTTTACGGAATCCAAACTTACAATGTTTTACTTCAATAACTTCATTTAAATTTCTTTTTAACATTAAGAGTATATTATAGAGATATGGCTTCTCAGCAGACCATTTCATTGGGTTATCGATTTGTATTTTGGAGGAAATTTTAATTTCTCCCAATGGACCTACTCTAGAGATATTCTTACTTATTAGAGGATCTGACCCAATAACATTTTTCTTAGCATCAACAATTTTGACATCTAACCTAAAATTCTCTATTAAATCTTGAGAGTAATTAATGATATTGGCATTTATGGTCAATTTAGAATTCTTATAGTTGTTATCGAGATCACAATGAATAAAGAAATCCCTAATATGCAATTTTGGAGTAGAAAAGATGTAGACTTCTCGATAAATACCACTAAATCGCCACATATCTTGATCTTCTAAATAACTACCATCAGACCATCTATAAACTTCCACAGCAAGGATATTTATTCCCTTCTTCAGAAATTTGGTAATATTAAATTCTGCGGGAGTCATTGAGCCTTGGCTATACCCTATCTTAATTCCATTTAACCATATATAAAAAGCCGATTTTACTCCTCCAAAATGGATAAAAATTTCTCTTCCTTTCCAATTGTCAGGGAGATTAAATTCCATTCTATAAGAGCCTACTGGATTATAGTTGTGGTCAATACTTGGAATATCTACTTTTTGGACGCTATATGGATATTTTACGTTTGTATAAATTGGAATTCCATACCCGTGTAATTGCCAATTGCTTGGAACAGGAATTTCATCCCAATCTTTCACATCATAATCTAATTTAAAAAAATCTTCAGGACGATCAGAAGGTTTTTTAACCCAATTAAAATTCCATTGGCCATTAAGAGATTTATAGTTAACAGAAGCTTCATTTTTTTCTTCCAATGCGGATTCTATGTCTTGAAATGGAATAGAAGTACAATGGGGGTGTTCCTTATTGATTCCTATCACTTTAAGATTTTCCCAATCGTTTCGCTCTGTCATAATTATTTAAAAAATCTCAACTTAATTATTCTAATATAAGATTAGAATGAAACAAAAAAAATAAATCTTATAATTTTAAATAAATCTAATACTAATCTAAAATTAAGAATTATTTCTCAAATACAAATTGATTTGTTATGAAAATCGATATTGAATTGTTAAAAGAATTTGAAAAGACTATTGATACTATTAACCCAGAGAGTGGCAAAATTCCCATAAAAATCCTTGGATTTGGAGAAATCAGCTTGATTTTTGAAATTCTTGATGATCCCGAACATTTAGCTTACAAAAGAATTCCAATTTTTGATACTGAAGACCAGGTCAAGAAACACATCCGTGCATATAATGAATATTGTAGAATTCTCGAGGAGGAATTAAATTTTAACCTTCCTGATCATAAAGCCATATGGTTTAAAGATGAGAAAGAACAAATCCAATTTTATAGTATTCAAGCCAAAATTGATCCTGAATCTGTTGGAAATAATGTTATTCATCATATTAATGATGATGCTATAGAAACCCTGATTCTCCTCGCTGTAAGAGAAATGAAGAAAGTATGGTCCTTTAACCTCAAAAACAAGATTTGTAACGTTGGATTAGATGGCCAAATCTCTAATTTTGCGATTTTGGATTACGATTCTAAAAATCCTACTATCGATGATAATACTAAATTATTATATTTTGATACAAGTACTCCAATGTATCGAATAAATGGAGTTGATGCAATGGATGCAGAACTCTTTTTAAAAAGCACACCTTCATTCATGAGATTTCTAATAAAAGCAATGTTCCTACAAGAAGTACTAGACCGTTATTATGACTGGAGGTTAGTAATTATTGACTTGATAGCTAATTTTTTTAAAGAACAGAAACCCGAAATCATACCTAGATTAATTCAGAGGATAAATAAATTTTTTAAAGAAGAAGCGAATGAGTTTGAAATAGCTCCTTTAACATTGACAGAAGTACAGAAATATTACAAAAGTGATAAAATGATTTGGAGTATTTTTCAAAGTGCAAGAAGAATTGATAGATACATAAAAACTAAACTATTTCGGAAGAAATATGAGTTCTATCTTCCTGAAAAGATTAAAAGATAATAAAAAAATGATATTATTTTTACTTCTTTAATGTAGCAAGCCACTTTGTTTTACATGCTTCACTACAAAATACTTCAATTGTTGTGGGTTCTTCTGGGTGGAAGGCTTGAATTTTTGCGCCTCCTGTGATAATTTCCTTACACTGGTGACACTTTACTTTTGCCATTTTCTATCAACTTATATTTTTTTAGTTAATTAATAGATTCAGTTTTTATAAAATTTCATAAAAACTAAATAATTAATTTGGATGTAAAAAATAAATAATCAAAAAATTACATATTTTCTAGTGCACTTGAGATGAATAGGAGTTATAAACCCAAAGTATACCTTACTTCTAATGTTTTTTCTAAAGATCAACTTGGCTCTAATGAGAAACTTTCTGAAGAAATACGATTTAAAATTACAAATCTATGGCAAAAATTAAGTGGTATATCAAAATTAAAATTTTATAATGGACGGTTTCCTTCAGAAGAAAATCTCAAAGATGAAATTGAGAATTTCAATCCTGAATTTATAGGATGTCACTTAAGTCATAGTATTTCTTCAGAAATTCTTAGACATTCTAATATTCTTGCTGTTTCAACTTCAACAGCAGGTTATAATCATATACAAACCTTGGAAGAAGATAATATTTTAATAACCCATACTCCAGGAGTTCTTCAAGAAACGGTTGCAGATTATACAATTGCTTTAATCATGACTAGCTTGAGGAATTTAATTGACCTTCATGAGTATGTCTGGAATTATAAGTGGACTGTGGATGATAAGTGGGATTTAGATCAAAATCTTTCTTCTATGTTATCAAATAAAACTTTAGGAATTGTAGGTTTAGGTGAAATCGGAAAAGAAATTGTAAAGAAACTATATTCGTGGGGGATTGATATTATATATCAAGATATTAAGCGAAATGAAGAGTTTGAAAAACAATTCCCCTCTATAAAATTTAAAAAAGATCTCTCCATATTGTTTAAAGAGTCCGACATTGTAAGTCTCCATGTTCCATTGAACAAACAAACTAAACATTTAGTTAATCGAGATTTATTAAAATTGATGAAAAAGGGCGCATTATTAGTGAATACTGCTCGTGGCCCTATTGTAGATTTATATGATCTACTTAATATGCTTGAAAATAATGAAATTAAGATAAATTTAGCATTAGATGTTTTTCCTGAAGAACCTATTGATAATGAAATTCTTGACCGATTAAAAAAAATAAAAGAGAAGCAGCCAAATCTCAAGATGCTACTTTTACCTCATAATGCTTCTGCTGATGCAGATACAAGAGGCAAGATGAATATAATATTTCTCAATGATATTATTCATTTAATAGAGAGTACCACTGTAGACGACCTACGTGAAGTACATCTAATTCCCGAACAAAAAAAACAATTATATGAAAAACAATGGAAAATTTTCAGTTATTGGGATAGAAAATGATAAGATCATTTATTGCAATTGAATTAAGAGATGAAGAAACTATTGAAAATATTGTTTCTTTCTCTTCACGCTTAAAGCAGAACCAAGGAAAACTCAAAATAGTTGAACCAGAAAACCTTCATTTAACAATAAAATTTCTGGGAAATATTTCAGAAACCCTTGCGTCGAAAATTTATTCAATTTTAAAGAATGATGTAAACGAAACACTCTTTAATGGTAGAACAATCAGTTATAAGCTAAAAGGGGTCGGTCAATTCAATAAGTATTCTGTTTTATGGATAAAACTTGTTGGTGAGGTTCAGTTTTTACAGAATATTAAAGATACCATTGAAAACCTACTATATGAAAATTTAAATATTGCACGCGATAGAAGAACTCAATTTAAACCTCATCTTACTTTTGGAAGATTAAAACGAGACAAAATAAATTATAAAACATTTGACGCACTTAAAAAACTAATAAATGATAATAAAAAATTGGATTTTGGCGGTTTTAATATCAGTCAAGTCAAATTAAAGAAATCAGTACTTACTCCAAAGGGTCCAATCTATTCTGATTTGGTATATTAGATGCAGCTAAAGAGTAACATTAAGGCGATTGTTTGGGATTTGGACGGAACTATAATACATTTTAAAATTGATTCAATGGGAGCTCGTCGTATCACCATTAATATCCTCCGTTCACATGGTATTAATAAAAAAAGTCTTTCAATCAAAAAAGGTATCATGGATAATATTGAATCTGCTCGAGAACTATTTATAGCAAGAGGTAACAGTTCAAGTCAGATTGATGAAATTTTGAAGGAGATTGATAGTGAAATAAGCAAAATAGAATACAAAGCAGCTTTAGATGCTTCTGTGATAATAGGAATTGAAGTTGTGCTTAAGTTTGTAAAAGAAAGGAACCTCAAACAGGCTATTTATACTCTAAATAAATACAAACATGCAAAAATTTCACTTGAAAAAGTTGATTTATTAGGTTATTTCGATGTAATTATAGGAAGAGATAATGTTAGCAATGCCAAACCACATCCAGATCATTTATTAGAAATTTGTAAAAGGCTTCAAGTAAAACCAAATGAGATATTAGTAATCGGAGATACATCTAGAGATATTGAAGGAGCGATCAATGTTGGAGCTTATTCAATTGCTCTGCATACAAAATTAGCTAAAATGGAAGCACTTCAAAAAGCTGATATCATAATTGAAGAAAAAGAAATCCCAACAAAATTAATAAAAGAAATTGAGAAACTTTTATAAATAAATAAAAAAAAATAATAAATATCCATAAATCTTTATTATATAATTATATAAAAAGGTATAAAATCAAATAATGAAAGTAGAATTTACTTTAGATGTACTTAAACCTCATTCTCCAGATTCGTTCTTAGTCGCTCAAGGATTGATGAAACTTGATGGTGTATCCAGCGTTCGAATCAAAGTTGAAGAATTGGATCAAAAAACTGCTTCTTTACAGATTCACATTGAAGGAAATAACCTTTCTCTTGATGGTATTACTGAAAAATTAGCTTCACTGAATTGTGCTGTACATTCCTTAGATGAAGTAATCTGTGAAGAAAGAGATTGATTTAACAATAATTCCTTATTTTTTATAGGAACTCATTTTAACTTAAATTTATTGTGAGAAAAAATTAAAATTCATTTCATTCTTACCTTTACTGATTGATATATGGTAATTAAAGAGAGTAAAATCAAAGAACTAATCAGAGAATATTTACTTGATGAAGGCTTACTACGAGAAAAAGTCAATAATCCTAAGCTTGATTTTGGTTTTCAATTCATATTTCCTCCCGGAAAAGATCGTTTAGGGCGTCAAATTGGTAGAAATATGGTTGTAATTAGACCTAAAAATAAAGATTTACTGATAGTTAGCTTAGGACTTCAAATATCTGAACCTCATATAAATGCTTTAAATTCTTTAGAAAATGAGAAAAGAATGAAATTTTTCATGGAATTAAGAAAATTATTTCTTCTGAAAGATCTATTTTATCGTATAGATATTAAAAATTTTAGGTATGAAATAAGTGATCAAGTATTTCTTGATGATGATGGAATTATTTCCAAAAAATCTTTTTTTAAAAGCATCCGGAGAGTGTTTAATTGTGCCGCTTATAGTAATATTATTTTAGGAGAATTTTGTTTTGGAAAAATCAAACTCGATGATTTTATGAAATCAAAAGATTTTCCTGACGGTTCAGACTTTTCTTTATATTCTTAGTTTAAAATAAAAAAGAATGGTGAACTTATATTTTTAAGAACTGGTTGCAAGCGTTAGGTAAGTTAGAATATGTACAGGGGAAAGAAAGACCGGATGTAGATTGCATTTTATGTGCAATAAGAGACGGTGATAAAAGAGTTATAAATTTAAAGTATTATGAAGACAATTTAATTTTCATTATTCTAAATTTATATCCATACAATCCTGGACACAGTATGATAGTGCCAAATCGGCATATTCTGAAATTTACAGAGTTAACCAAGGATGAGATAAAACGAATTTTCAGAGCGGTACAGGGCTTACAGAATTTGTTAGATGATATTTATAACCCTCGAGGATATAATATTGGACTCAATCAAGGAATTGCGGGAGCTAGCATTCCTCATTTACATTGCCATTTAGTTCCCCGTTATGGCACTGAATTAGGATTTATCGATATTGTTGGAGAAACTCGAGTTGTTCCTGAAGGATTAGATTCAGTTAAAAGAAAAATAGAGAAAAAAATTGAGCAATATCTAAGTAAACAGTTCTTTAAGTCTTTTTAGAGTAGGTATCATAATTAGTGCATTCATTTTTTACATTTAAGTTAAATGTAAAGTTTACAGAAGAGGAAAAACTATGGTCAAAATGAAATTCTTAATAATAACGCAAATTATAATGTTTATGGGATATGGATTGGCGAATCGTCAAACTTACTAGTTTCCGGCAACACGTTTAATAATAACTCTAACATGGGAATTGTAATGTGGAGTGCGCAGGATAATGAAATTACCTTAAATAACATTAATAATAATTCCAATAATGGAATTCATCTATATAAAGGTAGCACTGGTAACACAATATCAAATAACATATTCCATTGGAATGAAGATTGCATTGTAGAAGAAGACAGTGTGGGGAACAGTATTTTTGGTAACGATTGCATAAATCGACCAACTCCACCAGTAGTCAAAGGTGATGGAGAAGAAATTCCCGGATATGATGTATTCCTTTTAATAATATTTATTACAGCATTAACAGCCTTCGTTTTTAGAAAGCGCAGAAATAAGTTTAAATTTATATAATTTCTT